>JANMLE010001634.1:0-8796 GCA_031372385.1 Planctomycetota bacterium
GAACTCCTGGCTGGTCTTCAAACCGGTGCGGGCGAAGAACGCGGCGAAACTGTAGTAGTCGTCCTGACTGTATTTTTCGAACGGATGATGATGGCACTGGGCACACGTCAGCCACGTGCCGAGGAACAATTGCGACGTGGACTCGGCCAGTTCATTCGGATTGTTGTTCACGATGAAGTAGTTGGCCGGACCGTTCGAAAAGCTCGATCCCTTCCCCTGGACGAGTTGCGACACGAACTTGTCGAACGACAGGTTCTGGCGGAAGGCCCCCTTGATCCAGTTGTGCAGCGCCCACATGCCGGTGTCCTGCAGGTCGCGGCTGTTGTTGCGGATCAGATCGGACCATTTCAGCGTCCAGTAGGCGGCGTAACGCTCGTTGTACAGGCCCTTCTTCGGCGAATCGGTCAGCCCGAGCAGACGGTCGATCCACAGAGTCCGTTTTGTGAGCGGCACGGCGCTAGCCGCCGGTGGAGCAGAAGAACCGGCGGCTAGCGCCGTGCCGCTCAGTGTGCTGTTGTATGCAGCCAATGCATCTGCGTCGGTCATCTTCAGGAACTCTTCGATCTCTTCGCGCGTCGGCAACGTGCCGGTCGCGTCCAGGAAGATGCGGCGCAGGAACGTGGCGTCGTCGCAGAGTGGTGAGGGTTCGATCCCCAGCTCGCGAAGCTTTGCCGCGGCCAGTTCGTCGATGAAGTTGTTGTTCGTCCAGCCTTCGAGCCGCGCAGGCGGTCCGTAGGGGATGACGAACATCGCGATCTCGGCGTCGCCTTCGAATCGCACCATGACCGGTGCCTGACCGCGCCCGATGACCGAACAGAATCCTTCGCGGGTGACGGTCACGATCCCCTCGTCCATCGAATCGTATTTGGCCCAGGCTGTGACGTCGCGAACTTCACCGTCGGCATAGACCGCTTCCACGCGAAGTTGCTGCTTCAGGCCGGGCTCGCCAACGCGCTGCGCGGGAGTCACCACCAGCTTGCGGATCGGCCGTTCGGTGGCTGGTCCCGGTGCCCCCGATTTGATCCAGGTCACCAGCAAGTCATGGTCGCGCGACTTGGGGTCCAACCGCCGACCGCCGAGATGGGGAACTCCCATCGTCGGCTTGCGCAACAGCAGGCTGTCATCGGGATTCAGCGGATTCAGTCGCCGACCGAGGCTGTCCTTGGTCATGGCGAAGTGATCAGCCGCCGGGTCGAATCCAAACACCGACAACTTGAAGCCGCCCTTGCCGAACTGCGCCGCGTGACAGGCCGCCATGCTGCAGCCCGCCTTGTTGATCGCCGGCCGGACTTGATCGAGAAAACTGATCGCCGGTTCAGCAACGACCCCGGAAACCGTCACGGGGATCTTTCGCGCCGCACCGCCAACCGTGATGGAGATCTCGGCAGTCCCGTCACCGCGCGGGATCAGGCGGCCGACGGGAGAGACCGTCACGATCACTTCATTCGACGAGGTGTACTCGGCGCGGAACGTCAAATCTTCGGCCGCCGTCGCGATGCCCGGCCCCGTGACCAGCAACTGCGTCTGGGCGAAGTTCCCCTTGAGCGAGATGTCCGCCGGTGAAATCTGAAACGGCTCGTCGGCTTGAGCGTGCAGCCCGGCACCAACGATCGCGAGCAAGGCGGAGAGTGCGATGGCGGGTCGGAGCAGCATGGCGGGGTCTCCGGTGTGAGCAAGGCGGCGGGACGGGCTGGTGGGATCATCAGCGGCGTTGGGTTGTGGCAGAGATGATGTCTGATCGGTCGGGCCGATGCAATTCCGTATGGCGAGCGGCAGATAAAAGTTTACCCGCCTACAAGCACGATGCGCAAGCGAGTGTGCCCGTAAACTCGCTCACTCACTCGCTTGCGCTGCGTGCTGGTATACCGATTCCTGCCGCTCGCCTTACCGGGTGATTCGGACAGGCCCTCTCATGACGCGGCCACAGATCCTCGGCACAAACTGCTGAACAGCGCACTGTCACAACGGCCGATAGATCCTGTGGGTCGTATTGGTCGGCCGTCATTGACGCAGCTTCCTTCCGAAATCAGCCGATCACACAAGTGTCGCTTGATTGGTGGGCTCGCGCGGCCCTACAATCGTGCCCACTCTCCGATCCCCTGACCACTTGGTCACCCGCCTTCTCCATCCCGCCTTTGAGGAATCACGCCATGTTGAACCTCTTTCCCGGAACAGCCCGTACGTGCGAAGGTGTTTCGCGACGAAGCTTTTTGCAGGTCGGATCGCTGGCAGGATTGGGGGTCAGTCTGCCGACGGTGCTGGCGCGACAGGCGTTGGCTAAGAATTCGGCCGGCAAGCACGGACCGCAGATCAACTCCGACACGAATTGCATCCTGATCTGGACCCAGGGGGGAACCAGCCATCACGACACCTTCGATCCCAAGCCGCAGGCCCCCGTCAGCGTGAAGGGCGAATTCGGGGTCATCGACACCGCGGTCCCCTGCGTTCAGTTCACCGAGATCCTGCCGCGGATGGCGCAGGAACTGAGACGCTTCGGGCTGTTGCGCAGTTGGAATCCGATGAACGGCAGCCACGGTGTGGCCGATCAGCACGTGATGTCGGGACGCAAATTCAACCCGGCGGTTCCGTATCCGACCATCGGATCAGTCGTCAGTCACGAACTGGGATTCAAGTCGGCGATGCCGCCGTTTGTGCAATTGGGCAACGCGTTGGACCATCGGTTTGGCGGCGGCACGTCGGGCATCCTCGGTCTGGAACACAGCCCGTTTGAAATCCTGGCCGATCCCAACGCCGTCAACTTCGTGGTTCGCGACATCACTCCCCCGAGTGGCATTTCGAACGAACGGGTCGACCGGCGGCGCAAGGTGCTGGACATGGTCGATGCGTTCCAGCGTCCCACCAGTATCCAGCCGACGGAGTTTGCGGCGCTCGACGAGAACTACAAGACCGCGCTGAACATGATCACCGCGCAGGAAACGCGCCGGGCCTTTGAGGTCGACAAGGAAGACCCGAAACTGCGCGACCAGTATGGCCGGAATGCCTTCGGTCAAAAGTGCCTGCTCGCCCGCCGGATGATCGAAGCGGGAGTCCGCTTCGTCACGGTGACCGACGGCGGCTGGGACACTCACCAGAATAACTTCCAGAGTCTCAAGGACAACCTGATCCCCAAGATCGACCGCGCGTTGCCGCAATTGCTGATCGACTTGGAACAGCGCGGCCTGCTGGAAAAGACGCTGGTCGTCTGGCTGACCGACTTCGGCCGGACCCCGAAGATCAATTCGGCCAGCGGTCGGGATCACTGGGCCTCGGCCGGATTTGCGGTGATGGCGGGAGCGGGCGTTCCCGGCGGGAGCGTGATCGGGGCGACCGACGATGAGGGTGGCCAGCCGATCCGGAACCAGTACCTGAGCGAAGACATCGTCGCCACGATCTACCACAAGCTGGGCCTGCCGCTCGATCTGCATGTGCAGGCACCCGACGGTCGCCCGGTGCGGCTGATCGAAGGGAATCTGATCCGCGAGTGGGTTTGAGCGGCTACTGCCGCAGTTCTCCGCAGACTCCACCTCACCTTCGGCGTCGGCAAAACACCTACTGCTTGCGCACGCCGAACGGTGAACTCTTGACCAGTCTGTCGACACGCTTCTCCGGAATCCGGATGTAGTGTGGAATGGGCACTCGACGACATTCCTTCGAAGGGATTCTTCACGTCGCGTGGCCGGAACCGATTTCGAGCTCACGCGGCGACTTTCTCCTTGCAATGTCGCGTTCATTGAGTGAGAGTGTTCGGCAATCTGTACTCATTTCTCGCCCGGTCCCAGGTTTCAGGACAACACCAATGCTCTTTTCTTTCTTCTCCTCATTGATTCAACGGGTTGCCGCGGTGACACCGGAGCGACAAGGTCGCGGCATCACAGCTTCGCGGACAGGTTTCTGCGGATTGCTGATGTTCTGGCTGCTGCTGAACGGCACGGCTTCGGCCGGAACCTGGACCCGGGTGGTCAATCAGAATCCCCAGTACTACACCGGCACCATGTTGTTGCTGACCGATGGCAGCGTGATGGTGCATTCGGGCAACGACTACCAAACGTGGACGAAGTTGACGCCCGACTCAACGGGCAGTTACGTAAATGGCACATGGACTACGCTCGGCAAGATGGGTACTCCACGCCGCAACTTTGCCTCACTCCTCCTGACAGACGGCACCGTGCTGGTCTTGGGGGGTGAATTTACCGGGAGCAACGTCTACAGCTCATTCTCCCCGAACAATTCGAACACCGGGGAAATCTATAATCCGGCCACCAACAAGTGGAAGGCGATCGCAAAGTTCCCGGGAACCGCGTTTGGTGCCGGGCCTGCGGTGTTGAACGAATACGGTTACGTCATCGCCGGAAGCGCCACATCAAACGACACGTTTTACTACTATCCTCCGCAGGTTTCCAACGGTTATCAATACGGTGATTACTGGTCTACCTTCGGAGGAGGAGGAGGTGGTGGTGGTGGCTTTGGCTTCAACGGCGACCCAAAACTGCGGAAAGACGACAACACCAAAGAGACGTGGTTGTTGCTTCCGAACTATCGTGGAGTGCTGTCCTACGACATCACCGCCAGCATTAAAGGGAGCTACGCGACGCCCCCGGCGCTGCCGACGCTGCCAACCGCACAGCGATTTAGTCTGTACACTTACGATTGGACGGATTCCGGTACGGTTCCGCTCGCGCTGACAACGATTCCGATGCAGCCGAAACCGCCTGCTACCACGTTCACTGTGCCCGCGATCGGTCCGGGAAGCGTGCTCCCCAACGGCAAAGTCATCCAGATTGGTGGTAACAACAAAACGGCAATCTACACTCCGTCCACGTCGAGTACTGGTACGGGGTCGTGGGTGATGGGGCCGAGCCTTCTTCCGGCGAGTATGGTGGGTGCCACCGCGCCCGGAGCCATGCTTCCTGATGGCCATTTCTTTTTTCTGGCTGAAGACAGTGTGTCCGGTTACTCCACGACACTGTTTGATTACAACTACACTTCCAACACCTTGACGGATCTCGGGCCAACGTTGCCGTCATCGTTCTACCTCCGCTATTCGGCACCAAGCGATTGCAGGATGCTCGTCCTGCCGGACGGCGGGCTGTTGCTCTCCACCCTTTACTACGGTCTGTACGAGTACAAGACTTCGGGCACCCCAATGGACGACTGGAGACCCACGATCTCCAGCGTCAGTAAGTCGAGTTCCAACAAGTTCAGACTGTATGGCAGCCGACTGACCGGGATCTCGGAAGGGGCGACGTTTGGATGCGATGCGAGAATGTCCTCCAATTACCCGATCGTGCGGCTCGATCGCGGTGGCGTCACCACGTACGCCCGCACCGTTTATTGGAGCAGTCCCGGTATTTCGAGCCCGGGCTACAACAATTCGCAGTACCTCGACTTTGAAATCCCGGCGGGTTTTTCAACCGGTATCTACCAGGCGCGAGTGATTGCGAACGGAATTCCATCTTTGACAACCGAACCGGTGGACTTCAAACTCGGTGTTGTGACCGCGTCATTTGCCAATGGCACGTTGACCATCACTGGTGACGATGAAATCAACAAAATCACGGTGAACTACAAGCAGGTGAAGGACACGAGCGGAGTACTCAAGAGTGCGAGCGCCACAATTACCGCCAACGACCCGTTTACGCTTGTGAATGGAAAGTCGTCGGTCACATTCGACGTTGGAATCAAACGGATCAACGTCAAAGCCGTCATGGGTGCCGGAGACGATTCGATTGCCTTGAACTCTTTCTTCGCTTCAACAATCACTGTCGACCTCGGGGACGGGGCTGATACCGCGAGTTTCCTCTACAATTCGATTCAAACCCTGTTGGCGATCGACGGGGGCTTGGCGATCGACGGGAGCTCGGATTTGGATACTGACATCGTGACATTGTCCGGCAATTCGATCGTCAAGCGGACCACCGTGAACGTGCCCTAGTCGTTGCGGTTGCGTCTTCGAATGATGAAATCCTCGAAGCCACCGCGTGGCCGCATCAACGGCGCGCGGTGGCTTCGTCGTTTCCGGGTTGTCGCAACGGATCCCCGCGCCGCAGAAACTTCGGCGGTGGCGGCGTGTCGCTGGAATCGATCGCCGGGGCCGGTTGGTCGTCGACCGACAACAGCAGGCTTTCCGGCATGTTGTCCGGTTCGTCCACCACGCGGCGGATGTCTGCGCCGACCAGGTTCAGCTTTCGTTCCAGCCGTTCGTAGCCGCGATCCAGGTGGTAGACCCGCCGGATGACGGACTCGCCGTCCGCGGCCAACGCAGCCAGCAGCAGCGCCGCGCTGGCCCGCAGGTCCGACGCCATCACGCACGCCCCGCTCAGTCGGTGTGTGCCGCTGATGATCGCGCTGGCCCCTTCGCGGCGAATGCCGGCTCCCAGTCGCATGAGTTCCGGGATGTGCATGAACCGGTCGGGAAAGACCTTGTCAGTGACGACGCTGATTCCGTCGGCCAGCGCCAGCAGCGCGGTCAGTTGCGCCTGGACATCGGTCGGAACCCCCGGATAGGGGAGCGCGGTCACATCCACGGGACGGGGTGCTCCCGAAGACCGGATGAGACCCCGCGTCCCCGCGAATTCCACTCGGGCTCCCGTCGCGCGGAGGACATCCGTCACGGCGGCCAGATGCGCGGGACAGACATTGTCGATGGTCAGTTCGCCGCGCGTCATGGCCGCGGCCACCATCAGCGTCGCGGCTTCGATCCGATCCGGGATGACGGAGTGTTCGACCGCGCGCAGTTCCGAAACTCCCTCAATGCGCAGCAGAGGCGTCCCCAGCCCTTCAATTCGGGCACCCATGTCATTGAGCATGTTCCCCAGATCCACGACTTCGGGTTCACAGGCCGCCGCCGAGATCGTCGTCGTCCCCTCGGCCAGGATCGCCGCCGACAGGACGTTGCAGGTTCCGGTGACGGTGCTGCCAAACGAGCCCCCCAGATAGATGTCCGCGCCGCGCAGGCGATCGGCCCGCGCGAAGACGTACCCCCGTTCGATGGTGATCTCGGCACCCAGTGCGCGCAGTCCCTTCAGGTGCAGGTCGATCGGCCGGTGTCCGATGTTGCAGCCACCGGGGAGCGAGACGCACGCGCGCCGGCGGCGACCGAGGAGCGGGCCGAGCACGCAGACGCTGGCCCGCATCCGGCGGACGAGTTCGTAGTCGGCCAGGCACGGTTGTTGATCGACAACCGTGATCTCCAGGGCTCCGTCGACGCGGCGTTCGACACGGGTGCCCAGCGACCGCAGCAGATGTGACAACGTCGTCACGTCGACCAGATCGGGAACGTTGTGCAACACCGTCGTTCCCTCGGCCACCAGCGCCGCCGCCATGATCGGCAGGGCCGCGTTCTTGGCTCCGCCCACGGTGACTGTCCCTCGCAGCGGATGACCGCCGCGCACCACCAGCATGTCCATCCCTGGACTCCTTGACTCTCGCAGTTGTGACGTGACCGACAAAAGTCCCCGTAGCACGGACGCCTCGTCCGTGCGTCTGAAATCGCCCTTGACCTTCGCGCACGGACGAGGCGTCCGTGCTACGAAACGCTGTCCAAGCGACTTTTGTCGGTCACGTCAGTTGTGCAATCCGCAGTTCTATTTTCGTCGCAGCAGAGCAGGATCGACGGCGAAGTGAATGGCCCGAAACCGCACCGCGCGGCACCCGTCGTACACACTGACCGCGTCACCGAGCGGCACGTCCCCCTGGATCTCCAGGATCACGGGGATCTCGATCGCGGTCTCGGCGAGGGCGCGCAGCATCCCTTGCAGCGCGTCCAACTCCTGAAAATCCCGTCCCTCCACCTGATAGATCGTCGTGTCGATTTCCCGCCGCAGCTTGATCCGCACTTCACCCAGCGGCTTGTCGATTTGCCGCGGCGCATTGTCCCCCACGGCACCGGCTGCGAAATCGGTCGGCAGCAGCATTTCACGCAGATGACCCGTCGACGCGCAGATGAAGAAGATCAACAACTGAAACACCACGTCAATCAACGGCGTCATCGCCCCCTGCAGGTCGATCGGCGTGCGGCGTGAATGAGTCGACGGGATGCGCATCCGGGCACGTGTCGGGTACGGATTGATTTCGGTCCAATGGCGGCGCGGATGATAGTTCAATCCTCACGTGGGTGAACACCCCGAATTGTTGCGGGGAGCCGGCCGGGGAATACTCGATTTGGAGCATCACGCGACAGCCCGCCAAGAGTGGCTCGCGATCAACGTCGCACTGCCACAGCGCCATCGCGTTGTTCCAATCGGGAAGCGCGGCCACCAAATTGAAACGGGCGATCGCCCAGCCTCCGATTGCCGCCGACCTTGACATCATTCCCACGCAACTGAAGAATCACCCAGCTTCACAACAGGATTGAAGATCGGTGACCAACCATCATCGAGGCACCGTCGAGGGATGGCTGCCCGTTTTGATTCCATGACCGTGACAGACGGACAACGAGGAGACTGACAAATGAGTGGACCGATTGTGCGGACCGGAACGACCCCCGAGTTCTGGAAGAACTACGACAACATCTTCGGCAAGAAGACGGCGGCCCCGAAGAAGGCCGCGGCCAGCACCGTCGCCGCAGCCAAGCCGGCAAAGAAGGCCGCCAAAAAGGTCGCCAAGAAAACCGTCAAGAAGTAGGGCTGAAATGCGGTTGTGCCGCGGCTTCCCGATCTGCGCGGCTGACATCCGGCTCCCTCGAACCCCTGCCCGCCGCAGGGGTTTTTCATTGGGTCTCGTGGCTCTCAGCCATGCCTGCTAAACAACACCCGTGAGCGGCAAAACGCTATACCTCGTGCGGCCCGAATTGCGTTG
>JANMLE010001640.1:0-3705 GCA_031372385.1 Planctomycetota bacterium
GCGAACCGCTCGCGCAGGAGTATCGCGAGTGACACCGTCGAAACGTACCGCGTCCCCGTGAACAGGGTGAAGTACGCCTTCACGAGGGCAATGCCGTTCAAGGCACCCGCAATGACGACGGCGACGCCCGTGTAGGGATAGGCTTCGACGGCCCCATCGACGAGCAACTCGGTTCCGACGTAGCCGACTGTCCCTGGGAATCCGACACTGGCCAGACCCGTCAGCAGAAAGCAGACCGCCAGTCCGGGGGTGTGTTCGTAGAGTCCGTGGAAGCGTGTCAGCGACAAGCGACCGCAGCGTGCCTCCAGGGCGCGCAGGGTCAATCCGAATCCGCCCAGGGCCATCCCGACGGACAGCCAGACGCACAGCGCGCCGGTCAAAGCCATCGGAGTCACAATCTCCAGCCCGACCAGCACGAGGGCGGAATGGCTGAGGAAGAGATAGCAGAAGAACCGGCGGGCTTCACGCTGCACCAAGGCCATTCCCGAGGCGTACACGGCCGTGAAGAGCGACATCAGTCCGATGCTGTGCAGCATCCCAGGGGGTGCGATGGGCAGGACCAACCGAACCGCGGCGTACGCGCCGACGATGGGGGTCACGAACAGCAGCGCCGTTCCAAACGTCGCGTGCTCGAACAAGTCGGTCATCCAGCAGTGGAACGGCGCAATCCCGCTTCTGACAAGGATGGCCGCCAGCAGCGGGACGACGGCGTACAGGCTGTGGATCCGGCCAATCCCTTCGATCTCGACAAACGTCCAGCCGACGATCAACAGGACGACGAAGAGGGCCATGTGGATGATGTAGACATGCGTCGGCTTGCCGCGGCTGCGCAGTTCCAGATACGGCGGAATCGTCGCCAACGACATCAGTCCGATGATGCCCCACGGCTCCTTGCAACTGAACGTGGCCAGCAGCAGGGCTTCCGAGAACAAGTTTCCTGCGAACGTGAACCGTCGCACCTTGGTCTGCGAGGTCGCGAGTGCCACCAGGAAGAACAGCAGCGCCGCCAGGGGGAGCAGCGGCGCGCTGAGCTCATCAATGATGAGCACTTCGCCCCCGAACAGATGGGGCAGGAGATGCAGGGAATCATCGGCCTCTTTGGCGTCGAGATAGTCAAAGTCGAGCCATGCTCCCGTCGTTGCCGCGAGAGCCAGCCCGGAAAAGAGTACGGACTTGCTGCGGGCATCGTCCGATTCCTTCAGTCGGCTCACCCAGATCGCGCCGATCAGCGAGAAGAGGATCGCAAGTTCCAGCCACGGCAGATGCAGTTCGCTCATAGAAATTCTTCCAGGGTTCCGGTTGAGGCATCCACCTCATCAGACTCGCGGGACTTGCCTCCGGAGAGAAAGTCGGTCCAGCGGCGTTCCATGGCATCGCACCACTGGAAGACTCGGACGAACGGAATCACGATCCAATTGTCGATCATCATGTCGAGATGGCCGCGTTCGAGGGCGATGCGGTACAGCCACGCCCGGGACGGGGACGGTGTCGCCGTGCCCGCTCCCTTGAACCATGTGGGTTGGGTGGGACGTCCGCCAATGGCATTTTCAATCAGGTGGTAATCATGGAGCAACGTCGGGGCGCGCAGGAACTGAAGTGTTCTCCAGCAGGCGTGGCCCAAGACATGGATGAGCGCGATGTACCGCAATCCAAAGCCGATCTCGGCCACGATCAGACCGACCTGCGTCAGCGAGGCGAATGAGAGCGCGCACTTGATGTCCGTTTGGACCCGTCCGGCAAAGGCACCGAACGCGGCTGTCGCGAGGCCGACCACGATGATGATGACCCTCAGACTCAGAGAGCGTTCCAGGATCGGACTGAAGCGGAGCAACAGGAACGCTCCCAGATGGACGGACAGTGCCCCGTAAAACACGGCACTCGAAGGGGTCGGGCCTTCCATCGCGCGGGGCAACCATCCCGAGAACGGCACCATCGCCGACTTGCCCGCCGCGGCCAGCAGCAGCAGCAGTCCGACGAAGAGCGCCTGATACGGCGTCAACGTTGTCTCACCCAGCGGCCAGGGCCCCATTTGCACGATCTGGTCGAAGTCGCCCATCCCCTTGAGATGGTGGAGGACGACCGAGGCGACGAGCAATGCCGCATCAGAAACCCGATACACGCACCAGACGCGCAGACCGTTTCGCACCGGCGCGGACCGCTCGTGATAGAACGCGATCAGCAGCGCCGAAGAGAGCCCGACGAATTCCCAGCCGGTGAACAATGTTTCAATCGTTCCGGCCAGCGAAGTCACCACCATCCCGAGCAGAAACAGGGAATAGAAGAGGAAGAACCGGCTGAATCCCGGTTCCCGATGCAGGTATCGACTGCAAAAGGCGCTGATGGTTCCGCACAGCACGAAGGTCAGGATCACGAACGGAACCGACAGCCGGTCGAACTCGAACTTGAAGACGAAGTGGAACTCCTTGATCGCGACCCACTCCCCCAGATCAATCGGCACGTGCCGGTCGCCGAGGATCAACATCAGGGCGAGAATTGAGACCGATGCCAGCAGTCCGGCCATGATGGCGGTCTGGACGCACTGGACGATTCTCCGTTCACTCATCGGCCGGCTGCTGCACAGTGACCACAAGCCGAGCACGCAGAACAGACCGACGGGAGCCCCGACGACGATCATCCCCAGAATGCTGAATGCCGTGTGCGAATCGAACATGTCGTTTCTTTGTCATCCTCTCTGGAATCATCGCCGGCGATCAGCGGGCAATCTCGGCAAAGTCCATGTGGCGGCGCCAACCCCGATACCAGTCGAGCGACGACGCAGCCTTCGGCAGCATATCGATTCCCGGTTGGTACGGGTCGAAATGTCCGTCCCGGTAGACGCACAGTTCCGATGTTTGGGGATTGAGCAGCGCCAATTGAACCCAGCCGTTGCTGATGATGCGGTTGACCAGTTCATTCCTCGCCATGACCTTCAGAATCCCCTCCGGTGTCGTCTCGATGACGAACAGCAACCGGATGGGCTCATGGATCTCGACACCCTGCCACGGGAGACCGGGACGAAGGTCGCTGGCGGGTCCGTCCATCACACCCAGCAGCGAAGTGACATTGTGGGAGAGCTTCGTTCCGCACGCCCAGCCGGGCGGGTCGATGTACGAAAAGAAGTACTGCAGGTTGATCCCTTCGCAGACCGGAACAACCGCGCCGAGGATGCGGCCGAGGATTGTCACATCGGCATCGTCCGCCAGCGGATCGTACGAGTGCATGAAACAGCGGCGGTCGAGGAACAGACCGCGGGTGCGCGCCCTGCGACCGACGACGCAGATGGCATTCGTCGCGTTGCCGAACTCGGGCCGCGTCTGGGCCAGATCTTCGGACCGCCCCTCGACGTGCAGCCTCGCGTCGGCGAATGACAGATTGAGCGGGGCCGAGTCAAAGCGGCGGCACCGCTCGTGCGCATTGCGCTCACAGGTCTTTTCCAGCGTGTCCCGCGCCGCCTCGAAGTCGGGCAGGTGAGACTTTGGCAGCAGATCGAGATCGTAAAACATCAGTGAGTCGGCGCACGTGTTGTGCAGACCGCCAAGGAAGACCGTGTCGGCGGGAATGTTAAGGCCGCGGCCGGCGATGATCGTCCGGACCCGCGGATCATTCAGGATTGCCGCCAGCGCGCGGGCGTTCGGTCCCCCCGCGCTTCCGGAGCAGGCCCCGCAGTCGTAGGCCGACTTGTGCGGGTTGTTCAGGCAGAACGAA
>JANMLE010001684.1:0-2922 GCA_031372385.1 Planctomycetota bacterium
TCGAAGACCTATTGCGACGAAATCAAAGGTGTCGCCGCAGAATCCGGCAAAGAGGTTGTGATTGATGGAACTCACCACCGTTTTCAAGCTGAGCATCTACGTACTGACCGGCTTTGTCGGCCTGGCACTCGGACTGGCCGAGTATGGTCCCGTCCCGTTTGTCTCGCTCCCCATCACGATCTTTTCGTACTGGTGGTGTGAGATGCAAAAGGAGCAAGTCGGGTTCGCCCGGCGCGGGATGGGTGAGACACTGGCCCGCGTGCTGGGGTTTCTCGCGCTGCTGGCCGCGTCGCTCGAATTCTTCGGAGACAGCCCCGAAGCGAAGCTGCTGGCGGGCATTCACCTGATGGTCTATCTGACTTGGATCGTCCTGCTTCAACAGAAGTCGAACTACCGGTACTGGCTGTTGTTGACGCTGACGATGATGCACGTGGCCGTCGGCTCGGTCTTGACGAACGCGACGTGGTATGGGCTGTTCATGATCGTCTATTTGTTTGGCGCGATTTGGACGCTGTCCGTGTTTTCTCTGTACCGGGTGGCGCAGGACTTTGCCGCGATCGAACCGGGCGCGGAGACACAGTCGATCCCCGATCCCAGCTCGACACCCACGGGCCAGGTGTTCAACGCGGTGCGGTTCGAGGACAACGCCAACTGGATTTCGATGCGGCTGGTCAGCGGGGTGTCGATGACTTCGCTGGCGGGATTGTTCGTCGGCTTGGCGTTCTTCGTGCTGATTCCCAGGGTGTGGGTGGGAGCGGCGCTGGGAATCTCGGACGAATCGCTGCCGGCCGCGCTGCGGCGCAAGGTCACCGGGCTGGCGACCGAGATTCGACTGGGTGACATGGGACCGATCTTGGAAAGCAACGACCCCGTGCTGAAACTCCGGATCTTCGACAATCAGACGAACAGCCGGATTGATCCGCAGGCGTACGCCGAACGACTGGGACTGCGCGAACCGCTGTTTGCCGGAGCGATGCTCACCGAGTATGCGGAGGGGCGCTGGCGCCCAGAAAGAGGATTTAGTACGTCGGTGATACTGGGAGCTTCACCGAAGGACGCCAAGCCGGCGGTGGGAGCAACTGTCCGACAAGAAATCCGTTTGGAACGAATCGGCACAAATGTCCTGCCGTGCATCGGTCGAGCCGTCGCGATGCGCGATCCCGCAGGAGACCGGTGCGGACGCATTCGATCAGACTCCATTGTGACGCGCCGCGACTGGTTCGAAATCCTTCCCGGAGCCGTGGACTATGTTGCCTATACCGAGTTGCCCTCTGGCGAAGTCCGGGACCGCCCCGCGTTGGACTCCAGTTTTCTGGGGCAGGTCAAAACATACTTGACGCGCTGCGGCAATGTTCCGGAGGAACTGGAACGGCTGCGTGCATTGGCCCGCCAACTCGTGGAGACGGAGCAACAGAAGGCCGGCGAACCGCTGACGGATGTGCAGAAGGCGCGGGTGATCGAGTCCTACCTGCGAGACTCCGGTGAATTCCAGTACTCGCTGACCGCGCAGGTCGTCGACGCGAATGCGGACCCCGTCGAGGACTTTCTGTTTCATCGCCATGCCGGTCACTGCCAGTACTTCGCCTCCGCCCTGGGACTGATGCTGCGGTCTGTGGACATCCCCACCCGGCTCGTCACGGGGTTCAAGGGGGGCGAAGAACTGTCCGATGGCGCGCTGAATGTCGAGAAGCGCTATGCCCACGTCTGGGTCGAAGCCTGGATCGACAATCGAACGTGGATGACGTTCGACGCCACCCCCGAAGACGGACGCACGGAAAGTGTGACCGCGATCGGAACCAAGCGCACCCTCTGGACGATCATGACCGCCAAGCTGGCGGGGATTTGGGAGTCCAACGTGCTGGACATCTCGTACGAACGCCAAGAGTCCAACATCTACCAACCGCTGCGCGAGATGTTTGACTCGGTCGTCCAATTCCTGCGGGACTTCTGGGCCTCCCCACGGACCACCCTGACCAGTGTCCTGGCTATCGTGCTCGATCCGCGGAACTGGCTCACCGTTCCCGGTGTCATCGTCTTGTCCACGCTGGTTGGGTTGCTCTGGCTGCTGCGCCGAAAGTCGGTCTGGTTTCGCCGCCTTTTGGCTTGGATGTGGAGGACAAAGTCGGTTAACCCGGTCGAAGCGCAGCGGCCGCGTGTCGAGTTCTATGAACGGTTTGTGCGCTTGATGCAGTCGCACGGGCGAACCCGGCAGATGACCCAAACGCAGCGAGAATTCGTGCGGGAAATAGCCACCGATCTGTCCGGCCGGTTGTCGGACTCATCACTCAGCGGCGGCCTTCAATCGATCGGAGACTTGTTCTATCGCGTCCGCTTTGGTGCCGGCGAACTGACCGAGCGCGAGAGATCCAAGCTCGACGATCTGCTCGCCCAACTGGAGCGAGACTTGGGTTCGAAAACCGGCGAACGTCAGACATCCGACCGGCTCGCCGTTTGATTCGCACACTGAAAGTCTTGGACCGCCGTGGAACATGCCATTGCCCCCGCCGCTCCGCAGCCGATCGAACCCCGATCATCCATGACGGGTCTGACACGACTGCTGGCGCTGGGACAATTGGCATTGGTGGCTGTGACCTGGAAGCTGTGGACGCCCCAGTCCGTGTTCCCGCAGGTGCCGCTGATCCGCGCCGCCTGTGACTGGCCCGGCTGGTTCGACTGGGTCTGTCTCGCGGTCCTCGTCGCCTCGTCCGTCGCCCTGCTCGTCGTGGCGCGCCGCGGCCGCGCGGGTCGAGTGGCGAGTGCGGGGCTGGCGATGTCGCTGGCAGGGTTCTTCGTTCTCGACCAGCACCGCCTGCAACCGTGGGCATGGCAGTTCTTTCTGTTGGCGGTGTTGCTGTCGCTCGCGGACGACACCACCGCACGGCGCGGCTGGCGGTGGCTGGTGATCGGCATCTACTTCTGGTC
>JANMLE010001709.1:0-4067 GCA_031372385.1 Planctomycetota bacterium
GTTGGCAGTCGGTAGCCGTCGGCCTGAGCCGCGAGTTTCCAACTTCCCTGGCCATCGGACTGATACCACGGAGTCCGTTTCTCTTGCTCGCTGAGCCACACGCAATAAGCACAGGCATCGTTCCAGGAAACCTGAGTTACCGGCGCATCTTCGCTGCTGGGATAACCGGGCGATTTCCAGTTGAGTCCCTTGTCGGCGTCTTTCACTTTCTCGTTGAGCGTCTTCTCGGTCGTGTTCCCCGCGCCGTATTTCTCGGCCTCGGTGACATACTTGCTCGACTCGACGAACTTGTGGAACTGAGCCACGGTGACTTCCGTGCGGCCCATCCAAAACGGTCGAGTGATCGTGACGGGATGCTGCGGCGCTTCTTCGAGGTGCCGGGTCCAATAGTAATCCCCAGCGAACATCTTCTCGTCTTCGGCCATCTTCTTGGCGGCGGCGATTTGTTCCGGAGTGCTCCCCATCAGGAACTCGCCCGGCGGGATGAGGATCATCTTCGCACCGACGCTGTTGACTGTCTCAACCGTCGTGCCGAGATGCTTGGCCCACGCCTCTTGATGCGCGCGAGCTTGCTTGGCGTCAAAGGGAGCCTTGGCGGGCGGCGGAGTGGGACTGGCCGCTTCATCCCCAGAAGGGATCAGAGCCACGCGGAAACCGAAGTCGTCGTTCCGCTGGTCTGGGCGGGAGTTTCCTCGCAGCCCGGAGCTTGTGCCTTGACCGTCCCAACCCCTTCCACCTCCTCGAAGTACGCGAGCTGAGCCATCCCCTGTATTTTCCGGGTCAGTTCCTCCCTTCGGCACGTCGGCGTACGGATCCCGGCACCACTCCCAGACATTGCCATGCAGATCGTGCAATCCAAACGGATTGCTCCGCAACCGGCCGACTTCGTGGGTGCGCTTTTCCGAGTTCGCCTGGTGCCAGGCGTAATCCGCCGCCCGAAACGATTGGTCGTCAAACGAGACGGACGACATTCCCGCACGGCAGGCAAACTCCCATTGAGCTTCGGTCGGGAGCCGAAATTCCCATCCTGCACGAAGCCGGCCGACCGCCCGCTCCCGCTCAGTCAGCAGACGGCAGAATTCCGTCGCTTCAGTCCAAGTGATGCTGTCGACGGAAAGCTTGCCGGTATCCAGCCCCGCCACCAGGTCTTTCCCATCGGCGGAGTTGGAAAAATGGCTGGGGTTCTCTTTCATCAATGCACTGTACTCAGCCTGCGTCACTTCGTTGGCGGCGAGCCAAAAGCCGCGTGTGAGTCTCACGCCCATCTGATTCGGCGCGTTGCCCATCATGAACTCGCCCGGCGGAATGAGCATAAACTTCATGCCGATGCTGTTGGTGTACTCGACCGGTACGCCGAGATGCTTGGCCCACGCCTCTTGATTCGCGCGAGCTTGTTGGGCATCGAACGGCGCGATCGCAGGTGTTGGTTGCTTTGTCACCTTCAATGCCTGACGCACGGCGTCTACCATGAGCGACACCCGAATGCCAACGCCGGCGGTGTGGTCCTTCGGGTCGACCGCGTCGCGCCACGAAGATCGGCAGTTGGAGTCGGGCATGGACCAATGGCCGCTCCGGATCACACGCCGAGCACTCGCGGATGACGCGCCTTGGGGGTCCAGGGCGGGTTGCTCCTGAAACTTCTTGTCGTAGGTCGTGGCCCACCAGTCCTGAATCCACTCCATGCCATTGCCGTGCATGTCATGGAGCCCGAATGGATTGGCCTGCAATTCTCCGACCTTGTGCATCCGTCGTCCGGAGTTCTCTCGGAACCAGCCGGTCGCCAACAAGTCTGCCTTCTTGTCGCCGGTCCAGTACCTCGTCATCGTTCCCGCGCGACACGAGAATTCCCATTCGGCCTCAGTGGGCAGGCGGTAGCCGTCACCTTCGAGTGGTGTGATCGTTTCGCCGGCGCGGATGTAGAACGGTTTCAATTGCTCCTGCTGGCTGAGCTTCGCGCAGAACTCGGCCGCGTCGCTCCAAGTGACCTGGTCCACCGGAAAACGAGCCCTGTCGGTGTCGGCGACGGCTTCTTTGTCAGCCGCCGGCGGCGGGACGGACGAGGGATTCTGCCCCATCACTTGTTGGTATTCGGCCTGCGTCACTTCGTGAACGCCGAGGTAAATCGGCTTTGTCAGGATCACCATGTGCCTCAGGCCGGAACTCTTGGTCACTTCCTGCCAGGCCTTGTTGTCACCCATGTGCCACAGCGCCTCTTCAATCTCCGACGGTGTGCTTCCCATCGTGAACTCGCCGGGCGGGATGAGGCGGAACTTCATGCCGACTGAGTTGGTGTACTCGACCGGCACGCCCAGGTACTTGGCCCACGCCGCCTGATGCTGCTCCGCCTGCTCGGCATCGAAGGGGGCAATGGCAGGCGGGGGTTGCTTCGCGAGCGCTGCCTTTACCGCATCCACTGGCAAGGCCACCCGAAACCCGATGTGGTCGTAGTGATCCGTAGGCTCTTGAGAATAGCGAAACGACGCGCGGCCGCAGGACGCAGGGTGATGCCATACACCTCCACGAACGATGCGCAGGGAACCAGCGGAGGAGTTGTTGGGATTCATCGCGGGCTTGTCTGCGAATTGCTGGTAGTAGACGGGATCCCACAAGTCTTCCACCCACTCCCACACGTTGCCGTGAATGTCAAATAGGCCCAGCGGATTGGCCTTCAACTTTCCGACAATGTGTGTCCGAAGGCCAGAGTTCGTCCTAAACCAGCCAGCCTTTAGCAATTCTTCGTCCTTGTCGCCGATCCAATACTTCGTCGTAGTGCCTGCCCGGCAGGCAAACTCCCATTCCGCTTCCGTGGGCAAGCGGTAGCCCGTCCCCTGCAAGGTGCTAACCGTCTCTCCCATTCGGGAGTAAGACGGTTTGAGCTTTTCCCGCTGACCCAACTTTGCGCAGAATTCAGCCGCATCGTTCCAACTCACCCTTTCAACCGGATGCTTGGCGGTATCCATACCTGCCACGGTGTCCTTGTTTCCCCCCGTCGCCGAGAAGTTCGACGGATTGCTTCCGATCACCATTTCGTACTCTTTCTGCGTCACTTCATGCACGCCAAAGAAGATCGGCCGTGTCAACACAACCTTGTGTTGAGGTGCTTCGCTCTTGATGGATGCCTGCCAGTGCTTATGCACCTCCTCGCTGCCAGCGGCATCAGGCAGTGCCCCTTCGATCTCTTCCTTCGTGCTTCCCATTGTGAACTCGCCCGGCGGGATCAACACAAACTTCATACCAATGCTGTTCGTGTATTCGACCGGCACGCCGAGGTACTTGGCCCACGCCTGCTGATGTTTTTCGGCTTGTTCTGAATCAAACGGGGCGATCGCCGGAGGCGGCGGACTTGCGGGGAGTGGTGAACTGACGGTGACCGGACCGGGCTGAGACCGGGCGTCTTCCTGATTTCCGATGGGAGTGCGTGGTTTCTGCATCACGGCGACGATGACCGCGACAAGCACCACGACTGACGCAGACACGAACGCGATGATGGCCTTGCGTGACTTCCAGCCGGTGTTCGCTGACGAACTCGCGCTCGTTCGCTGCGAGCGAGCGACTTTTGATTGCTCGACAGCCAGCGTTTGCTCGGTGCGCGGATCGGTTCCCGCTTCGCCCGCCGACGCGATCAACGTCTCGCCCTCTTCCGACGACGGGACCACGGCAGTTCCCGCCGTGCCGACCGGACTCAGACTCGTCGTGGGCGTCCCCGAATCTCCGTTCATCCGCCGGGCGAACCCGTGCAATTTGGTCCCGGCTCCGGCACTGAGGCCGCTCGTCACCGTCTTCGAGTTCGGTTCATTCGCCAATGTCGAAGAGCTGCCGGTGAGGCACTGCTCCAACTCGGCAATCACCTGCGTCATCGTCTGCGGCCGATCCTCCGGCTGCTTCGCGACCATGCGGCGGAAGACGGCGTCGAGGGCGGCCAATGTCGCCGTCTCGCTCCGCGGGACGATTGCCGAACGCCCCTCAATACCCGATGACGTCTTGTCGCTTTGAGAGTCGATCGACGTTCGGCTTTCCTCACGCGGAGCGTGAGGGCTACTCAGCGACGGGATCGGCGCGTTCTGGTG
>JANMLE010001710.1:0-6638 GCA_031372385.1 Planctomycetota bacterium
GATGCGGGAGTGCTGCTGCTGGCAGATCATCCGGATCAGGACGCCGTCGAACTGGTTTACTTGGGCGTGGCACCGGATTCACGGGGGCGGGGCATCGGTCGCCGCATGCTGCACGAGGGGTTGAGTGAGTCCGCGCGCCGCGGCCGGGCCGTGATGTTTCTCGCGGTGGACTGTGAAAACCACTTCGCGAACTCGCTTTACAGCGAATTTGACTTCGCGGAACTGGCGCGGCGGCGGGTGATGTTGCGCCGCCGATCCGGTTTGGCACGGCAGTAATCCACAGCTTTTGCACACTCAACGGTCTGCCCAAAAACTGGGCCGCGCAACGTGCCGGCTCTCGAACTCGTCCAACGACAGGGACTTTCGTGCTCGTGTCTGAATCGCAAAGATTTCTGGAAAAGATTGTGAACGCACGACGTTTGACACGGGACATTCGCGGGCTAGGATCGTCCCCACGACGCGACTGGTTCGCGACCCGCGGGCTGCCCGTCGCAGTTGCTGTTTTCAATCATCAGGTCAAGCCTGACCGTCTTCTCTCGAACTCTGCCATTCGAGCCAACTTTCGTGTCACGATGGGGTCATCGTTTGCGGAAGCGGTCCGCGCAGAGATCGAGTTCGGCCGGATCGGGCTCTGTTTGGGGGTGGCAAGATGCAACCCGGCATGATGCCGACATTGACTGTGGACATGACATCCACGACTGAAGCAACTCCGGTTGCGGTGGCCACTCCGGTGGCTCTTGATGAATCGTCCGATCCGTTGCTCGTCGACGCGGTCTATGCGGAACTGCGGGCGCTGCTCGGAGACAAGCGGTACACGCTGTGGATCGAGGGCAAGATCGGCCTGTCGATCTGCGACGACACGCTGACGATCGCCGTCGGCAGTCCGTTCCTGTTGAGCTGGATGCAAAAACAGTTCAAGCAGGCGATGACGGAAGCGGCGCGCCACGTTCTGGGCCATTCGGCACACGTCGCGTTCACTGTTGACGCCTCGCTGACCATGGGACGCGGGGTGACATCGGCAGTCATCGACCCCCGCGCACCTCACATTGGTCCCGAATCATCTTCCGCCGACGCGGGGACTCCACGAACCGCTCTCACCAGAAGTCAGTCGTCGCGGCCGATGACCGCCCGATCATCCGCCGAATTGCGAGAAGCGATTCTCGCCGGCAATGCGGGGACGGCGAACGCGGGCTCGTTGCCAAGCGGCTCGGTATTCAGCAACAGTACGGTGGGTGCGATCCCCGGTTCGACGGGACGGTCGGCCGGGTCGGGAATGCCGCTGTCGGGTCAGGCCCGCGGTCGTCGGTTGGCGGAGTTGAACGATTTCATTCCGGGTCCACAGACCGAACTGGCGCTGACCGCCGCGAAACAGGTCGCGGCCGGTCAGGCGACGATGTTCAACCCGCTCTATGTCCACGGACCGGTCGGCACCGGAAAGACACATCTGCTCGAAGGGATCTGCCGGCAACTGAAGCGTTCGCAACCGACGGCGAATGTTATGCTGCTGACATCCGAGGCGTTCGCGAACTACTTCACGCAGGCGCTGCGCGACCGGTCGCTCCCCAGTTTTCGCCAGCGGTTCCGCGGTGTCGACGTGCTGCTGGTCGACGACATCGAGTTCTTCGAATCGAAGCGCGTCTTTCAGGAGGAGTTTCTGCACACGTTCACCGAACTCGTCGATCACGGTCGCCAGGTGGTGTTGGCGGGATCACGGCATCCGCGCCTGCTGACCAAGCTGGGTGACGAGTTGGCGACGCGCTTCCTGTCGGGACTGGTCTGCCGGTTAGATGTCCCGGACGCGGCCACGCGCCGCACGATCGTCGAAGCCAAGGCCGCGCGGATGTCCGGTGAGTTCGCACCCGAGGCATTGCAGTACGTGGCCGAGCGGTTTCAAAGCAGCGTTCGCGAACTGGAGGGGGCGCTCAACTGCCTGCAGACGTACCACTCGATGACGCACAAGCGCGTCACGCTGAACAGCGCACGACAGATCCTGGCCGACTTGGAACGGGACTGCCTGCGGATCGTCCGCCTCGCCGACATCGAACGGGTGATCTGTCATCTGTTTGGAGTGAAGCCGAAGGACCTGCAGTCGGAAAGCCGGGTGCGCACGGTCAGTCAACCGCGGATGCTGGCGATGTTCCTGGCGCGCAAGCACACGCAGTCGGCCTACACGGAAATCGGCCAGCACTTCGGCGGTCGCAACCACAGCACGGTGATGTCGGCCGAACGCAAAGTCCAACAGTGGCTCGACGAGAACTCCACGATCCAAGTGGCGTCGCAGACCTGGACGATCGGCGAAATCCTGTCGACAATCGAACAGCAGTTGCTGGCCGGCTGACAGCCTGCTGAAGGACCGTGGGATAGGCTTCCAGCCGGACTTCTTTGAAGACAACGACAGGCTGGAAGCCTATCCCACGTTTTTCAACAGGCTGCGCCCCGAATCCACAACCGTTCACTCGCCCTTCAGCACGACGAAGAACTTTTGCCCGTCACTCGAACGAACGTTCAGGACCAAGCCGTCCACCTTGGCAAACTGGTCGCGGGCCTTCACGTAGTCTTCAACAGTTGTGACCGGTTGACTACCCGCCTTTTCAATGATGTCACCGCTCTTCAGGCCCGCGGATTGGGCGGGGCTCCCGTCTTCCACGCCGCTGATGACCACGCCCGCCGTCACCTTCAGGCCAAACTGTTTGGCCAAGTCCGGCGTCAGCGATCGGACATCGAGTCCCAGGTTGTCAAACTTGGGATTGCCGGGTGTCGCCTGCTCGGCGGTGTCGCCCAGCGCGACGGTGATGTTCTTGGGCATTTCGGCAATGGTGATATTCAACGACTGTTGCTTTCCGTGGCGCGAGACCAGCATCGGGTACGACTTGCCGATCGCCAGTTCCTCAACGGTCGCCTGCAAGGCCGTGGGATCGTTGATCGGCTGATCGTTGAGCTTCAGGATCAGGTCGCCCGGCTCCATTCCCGCCTTGTCCGCGGGCGAATTCGGCAACACCGAGCGGACCATGACTCCTTCATGCGCCTTCAGTTTGAACTGCCGGGCCATCTCCTCATCGACCGCCTGGATCTTGGTCCCGATGTAACCCCGTTTCACTTCACCGCTGGTAATCAGCTTCTGGCTGACCCAACCGGCGATGTGCGTCGGAATGGCGAAACCGATGCCGTCATAGCCGCCGCTTTCCGTCGCGATGGCCGTGTTGATCCCGATGACTTCCCCATGCAGATTGATCAGCGGCCCGCCGCTGTTGCCGGGGTTGATCGCGGCGTCGGTTTGCAGGAAGTCGGCCCGCTCGGTGATGCGGTTGCTGCGTCCCTTGGCACTGATGATGCCCGCCGTGACGGATGTGTGCAGGCCGAAGGGGCTGCCGATGGCCAGCACCCAATCCCCAACCTGCGTCACGCGACTGTCGCCCAAACGCAATGGCTTCAGGCCGGTGGCATCAATGCGCACGATCGCCACGTCGGTGCGGGGATCCGTTTTGATGTCCCTGCCAATGAACTCGCGCCCGTCATTCAGGCGTACCTTGACCTCATCCGCGCCGCTGACGACGTGGGAATTGGTGAGGATGATCCCGTTGGCATCAATGACGAATCCCGATCCCATCCCCCGCTGCATCGGGACGGCCCGGCCGCGTCCCCGATTGCGGAACAGTTCATCCAACCGGGGATCGTTGCGGAAGAACTCACGGAGCGGGGCCGGAATGTCATCCGCGTTGAATTGGGGATTCGCGCCCTGAACTTGCCTGGCCTTTGTTGTGGTGACCATCGAGACGATGCTGGGTGCCGCCTCGGCCGCGACCGTGCGAAACGCAACCGACAATTCGTCCGGTTTGGGGACCGCCGGTACAGCCGCCGCATCTTGTCGTTGTGACCATGTGACGGCGCTCAGCACAAGCGCAGCGCACGCCATAAACATCATCAGACTTTGACGAACTGAACCTCTTGTTGTTGTCGACATGTTCATTTCTCCTTTCAATGGAACCGAGTCCGCGCGGATCTCGACACCGACCGCCTGCGACTCTCGCACTATTCTAACCGGCGAGTCAAGTGTCTAACCAACGGGACAATTGGCCGCGCAAGGCTTGACCTGGATCAATCGTCACCGGAAACCCTCATCGGGTCACATACGCCGATCGGTACGGTGAGTGTTGGATCGAGCCGAAAAACTCAGGAGAGGCGGCCGTATCCCATGGGACGGGCGCTGCTTCCCGTCGAACGTTTCAACAATGGATTTTGGGATGACTTGCGGCGACGATGCGGAGGACAAGAGCGACCGTCCCACGAGACGCGGCGGATTGACACCTTGGGGTCGACGAAATATAGAAGGGCACGGATCCCACCGATTCGAAATCCATTTCAGATCCACCTCCCGTCCAGGACTGCCGGTTGCGGCGTGACGTTCAGAAAGACGATGCATGGCCGAACAGCCCGTCCTGGCCGAGCTTGGCGAGACCCTCTCCTTCTGCGAGCAGGCGCTGCAGTACCAGTTCCGCGACCAAGCGTTGCTGCTGCGCTGCCTGACGCATGCCTCCGTGGCCAAGATCCGGCTGGATTCCAACGAGCGGCTGGAGTTCCTCGGTGATGCGATCATGGGCGCGATCGTCTGCCACCAGTTGTTCTCGATGTATCCGGACTCGACCGAGGGCGAATTGACGCGGGTCAAGTCGGTGGTGGTCAGCCGGATCTCGTGCGCCAAAATCAGCGAGGATCTGGGACTCGACCGCTGCCTGCAACTCGGCAAGGGACTGTCGGACCACAACACGATTCCGTCGTCGATCATGGCGGCCGTGTTCGAATCGCTGGTGGCCGGTGTCTATCTCGATGGCGGCTTCGACGCCGTCAGCAAACTGGTCCGCCGGGTGGTCATTCCCGAGATCGAGCGGACGGTGGAGACCAGTCACGGCAAGAACTACAAGAGCCTGCTTCAGCAACTGGCGCAGAAGAGCAACCGCGGGATCCCGATCTATGACCTGCTCGACGAGAAGGGTCCGGACCATTCGAAGTGCTTCAAGATCTCGGTGAGGATCGGCACGGACTCGTTCGCCGCAGCCTGGGGCCCGAACAAGAAAGAGGCCGAGCAGAGCGCCGCGCAAAACGCCTGGTGCCAGATCCAGGGACTCGACGCGCCGCACGGGATGGAATGACAGGGACACACTGAAGTTTGGTGCGGGCGGCGCTTTCTTCTGCTCATTCGCGCTCCTTTTGATTCGCGCGGACCAAATCGATTTCCGCGCGAATCAAAAGGAGCGCGAATGAGGAGGGTTGTCGAACGGGAGCGAACAGACAACGGTCGCTCAACGGCGGGAATCTCTCTGAAGCTGTTGCCGCTCAGTCCCGTAGTTTCGGATTGTAGCCACGCTCGCCAAGAGCGTGGGAATCGAAGGTCGAGCCACCGTCTCCCACGTTCTGGCGAGCTTGTTGATTTGGTCGTGGGATAGGCTTCCAGCCTGTCGAATTAGGTCGGAAAACAGGCGTTTGTTCCGCGTCCTGACAGTCTGGAAGCCTATCCCACGATTTTTTCAACAGTCTGTCACGGGCGCGGCTCGAATTGACTTCACCCCATCTTGAAACAGGGGATCGCCCTGCGGCGGAATGGGGGCGTCACCTTGTCCTCACGGATTGACGGGCTATAGTGTTGCGAAGTTCCGGCGTCCCCTGTGTTGCGGATGCCCCGCTGATGTCTTGTCTGTTCCAAGGAGTGAGCCTCGATGAAGAAGTCCCTGTTGGCGTTTGCCGCGATGGTCGTTGCCTCGGTTGGCCTGGCCGTCGCCGCGGAAAAAGTTCAGTCGGGTTTGGAGAAGGGCGCCAAGGTTCCGGCGTTCAACGTCAAGGACGTCACCGGTCCCGAAAAGGATGGTGGTGAACTGTGCTACCGCTGCCGTTACGGCAACCAGCCCGTCGTCACGATTTTCGCCAAGGAGATGACGGACGAAGTCGCCGCTTTGACGAAGGAACTCGACGGCGTTGTCGCGAAGAACCGCGATCAGAAGATGGCCGGCTTCGTCGTGCTGCTCTCCAGCGATCCCGCCAAGTCGGCCGCATCACTGACCAAGACCGCCGAAAAGATGAAGATCGAACAACTGCCGCTGACCACCTTCAAGGGGACCGAAGGCCCCAAGGGTTACAAGATCAATGAGAAGGCCGACGTCACCGTCATGATGTGGGTCGAAGGGACCGTCAAGGTCAGCGAAGGCTTCAACAAGGGCGACCTGACCAAGGACGCGATCGCGAAGCTCGTCGCCAGCACCAAGACGATCCTCGACTGAGTCGACTGCGCATTTTCCGCCTGAACCACACCCCGCGCCTGCTCAAGAGCGCGGGGTGTTTGTTTAGACCTCGCGCGGCCATCAATGAGGCGTTTCCACGTTTAGCCCCAACGCCATCGGCGTGGGAGCGGGCGAGGGCGAACCGTTGATTTCGCGCACGCCGTTGGCGTAGCGGCTAAACGTCGAAGGTTAGGCCGCGCGAGGTGTCCAGTGCGCCTCGGTGGTCCCCTCGGTTCGGGGCGATCGCCTTTTTCAAGATGGGGTGAAGCCCATTCGAGCCGCGCCCGGGGGGGAACGGGCGGGGTGGTAGAAAAAACCCGTACAAACCGGGGCGGCGCGGCAACACAGAGCAGCCCGCGGGCATTACCC
>JANMLE010001712.1:0-1970 GCA_031372385.1 Planctomycetota bacterium
CAACTCCGCGGCGGCACCCGGACAAACCTGATTGAGCAGCCCGGTCTCCGACTTGATCAGATGCCCCAACTGCCACGCCAGATGATTGCAGCCCGGTCCGGGCCGCTTCATCAGTTCGGCATCGGTCAGGTCGCCGAAATAGCCTTTGAGTACGTTCAGGCTGAGGTCCATTGTTCCGCGAATCGCGTCTTTGGCGTTCATGAGGTTTCCTTCGCAAGGGAATCGAAATGGGGTGAATCACAAGTCGGAAGCGTTGAAACACGCGCGGGGCAGTGTACCGCTGGACTGGGAAATAGTGGATCGTCAGCCACGACGAAGACTCCGGAGCAGGATCATCGAGGCATGCCCCGCGCGGGAATGCAGGACGTTCAAGTCGTTTAACCCTGAGCCAACGGCGAAGGCTGCGGCGAGTGACGCATCCATCGTCACAGTCATTGTCCGCACAGGAATCGGGGCGCTGCCAACCCGCAACCGTCGCCGTTGGGTCAGGGTTAAACGAGTCGGTCTGGGGTGCCATCGCGACGGTCACTTCACCGTGAATCGCACGGCAGCCGACTGACCCGATGCGGCGACGGCGCGCAGCTCGTGCGCGCCGCGCGGCACGACGAGTCGCGACGATTCATTCGCCGAGAGCACCCGGCCGTTGTGAAACCAGGTGATCGGTTCGCAGCTCGTCACGCTGGGATGGATCACGGTTGTTCCGTTCCACGCCAGGAACGCTGTGTCGTCGCGCGGTGACAGGATCGCCAAATGGCCGCCCGCTTCCAGTGGTCGCGGCAGCGGTCGCTCCACCAGCCACGGTTCGTACGCGGGAGACATCGACACAACGCGGAACGGCGTTGAACCGAACAGGCCGCTCAACAGCGGTTCCGCCGCGTCGCGCCCGACGAATTCGCGATGTCCGGCTCCGTGAAAGAATCCGACCCAGACACCGATCGCGAAGCGACCGTTGTGTCCGACGGCCCAGGCATCGCGACGACCGGAACTGGTTCCAGTCTTCCAGGCAAACCACGGCCGGTGGCCTTCAGGCAGAGATTCCCAGCCCCGTGGACAGCGTTGTTCGGACGACAGGATCGCCGAAATCGCGCGGCACACATTCGCATCCAGGACGCGCGCCGAATCGTCGCTCGAACCCGGACTCGCCGGAGCATCACAGAACAATCGGGCCTCACAATGCACACCGTCGCGCGCGAGTGTCGCGTAGGCGGTCGTAAGCTCCAGCAACGTGGATTCCAGACCGCCCGTCGCCACCGCCAGTCCGCCGCGCGCCTCCGCGTCCGGCGGCAGTTTCAAGCCGAACGATTCGAGAACACCCAGACACCGCGGCAGACCGAGTCCCTCGGTGATGGTGATCGCGGGGACATTCAGCGATTGCCGCAGCGCTTCGGCGGCGGTGATTGAACCGCGATGAGTCCGGTCGAAGTTGGCGGGAGTCCAACCGGCCCGTTCGATTGGAATGTCATCGATCTGTGATTCGGGCGACAGCCGCCGCGCTTCGAAGGCCGCGGCGTACAGGAACGGTTTCAGCGTTGATCCGGGACTGCGCCGCGCGGTCGCGCCGTTGACCTGGCCATCCCTCGGATCGCATTCATTGGCCGAACCGACCAGCGCGACGATCTCGCCGGTGGCGACATCCAGCACCACGACCGCCGCATCCGCATCCTCGGGCAATGTGGCGGCATGGTCACGGACGAGGGCTTCCACGTCGCGCTGCCAATCGAGATCAATCGTCGTGCGCCCGCCGGTCGGACGCTCGGCCAGTGCCATCCACGCCGCATGCGGGGCGCATGGAGTCTGGACGGATCGCGAACCGATCATCAGCGGTTCGCGCAGCGCCTCGTCACATTGTGACTGTGAGATCTGTCCGAGTTGCCGCATGCGCCGCAGCACGGTTTCGCGCCGTCGGCAGGCAGCCTCGGGATGCCGATCCGGCGCGTAACGATTCGGAGATTGCGGCAACCCGGCCAACA
>JANMLE010001731.1:0-3740 GCA_031372385.1 Planctomycetota bacterium
CACCTTGCCATTCACCGCGAATCGGGCGCGACGAAATCCCGTTCCATCCTGCGCGTCGCCGACCGTGGCGATGTTATTGGCATCCTGCGCGTAGTACGCCGTATCAAGCTGCAGGAATCCGGTCGTCTTGAATGTGGGGAACTCGCCGGCCTTCT
This sequence comes from Planctomycetota bacterium, assembly GCA_031372385.1. GTDB lineage: Bacteria > Planctomycetota > Planctomycetia > Planctomycetales > Planctomycetaceae > Schlesneria. The sequence goes on from JANMLE010001731.1 coordinate 156, forward strand.
TCGCATCCGCCTCGTCGCGTTTTTTGAGTTGCTTCTCGACATCGGCCAGACGCTTGGCCAGATCGGCGGTCAGTCTGTCCGGAAGCGCAGGCGTTCCCGCGTCAGGGGCCTCGCTGCCAAGGAAGTCCGCCGTAAGCATCCCGCCGTTGACAGCCACGGCGTCTGGTTCGGCCGGAGCGTTTGTTGGAACCGGTGGCGGGAAAGCGACCAGAGGTTCCGGCAATCGCGAGTCGTCGAGAGTTTCATCGCTGGCGATCAGCAACGGAGAGTGCGGCCTCTCCTGAGCCGACGACCACGATACGCCGAACCACAGGGTCAGGGAGACGAGCAGCGGCTTGAGAATGGGGCGGGCGATCGACGATCGATCGAACCGATGGATCAACATAGCGCTCTCCCCGGCGTTGTTCTGTGACAGACTGAAAAAAACAGCGGCCCACGGTGTTGCTCCGGCGAGCCTCCGTGCGCCTCCGGTTGTCCAGTCAGCACATTGACGCGGCGATCCCCGCAGTCGGAATTATCGGCACAACCGATTCAATCGCTCCAGTCGAACAGACGAATCCCGGCATCAATTCCGTTCGCGCCACACCGCATCATTCATCAGCCGCAGGGCGCTAGCCCACGGTTCCCACAAGAACCGGACGCTAGCCCGGATTATTCATGGCCCCGCAAGAGCCGCGACCGTCAGGGAGCGTGCCACACGAGCTTGACCGCTCCCTCACGGTCGCGGCTCCACTGACCCGCTGTTCGTAGCTGAATTCTCAAGAATTCAGCGTATGATCCAAGCACGAACAGAGTTCTTGCGAACTCAGCTACGAGTCCATGAATAATCCGGGCTAGTGCGTTCCGGCTGATTGACACACTGTTTTTCGGTCGATTTTCGCAACCGGCGCAACTTCGGGGCTCACGTCCCCCGCTCAGAACTCATGTTGCTGTCGCGATCAGAAATCCCGCTACTCTTCGAACACCCACGGAACGAGGCCCCGGCGAGCGGCTTGGAATGTCCCTTTCAGAGCGGCATCGCGGAGTGGCATCATCGCTTCATCGGTTGCCGCCCGGTTCCAGCCGTCGACGAGAGCCTCCATCCGAATCCGCGTGTTTGGTTGCTGGACGACGACGATGTCGGACAGGTCGCCGGCGGTCAGTACACCGGGGACGATGACGTCGTGGGCCGTCAGGACGAGGTGGCTGGCCAGCAGCGAGCGCCAACTCACGAGGCCGCCGACGGTGTAGATGGCATTGAGGTCATCCTCGAAGAGTCCGGCGAGCAACGCCAGCAGCGGAGCCTGCGGTTCTGAAACGGCGGGGAGTGCATCGTCATCGTCGCGTGGCGTGCGAAACGCGGCATCTGAAGGATTCGGTGGAACCAGCGATTCGCCCCAAACCACGAGTGGTCGGAACCCACCATCGGAGCGCCGCCGGAGCCACGTGAGAGCGAGCCGCACATCGCGCAGTTGCTCACCCAGCAACGGGCTGCCGAGCATCAGGCCGGTCGACGAATGCGATGTCGCCGAACTGCGTCGCGTGTGACCGTCACCGAGTTTCGATTCACCGAGGCCGCGCGGGTCGATCAGGCAGACGGTCGCCCCGCCCTCGACGAGCGCCGCGATCTCAGCGGCACGATCCTTCAGCAGGCGATTCTTCCCCTGGGAACAGATCGCCAGAATCATCGGTTTGTGGCGGTCAATCTTCTCGGGCTTGAGCACCACGCAGGGAATCCGGATGCCCGATTCGGCGGTCAGCATCCACCGTTCGACGCGCGCCGGTGCCGGCGATTCCGTGACGCGCTGGTGGGCCTCCTTCAATCGTTCGGGTGTGACGCCGCCGAGCAGTTTGTCCCAACTGGTCTGCATGTCCAACCGATGCTGTTCCGCGGAGCCCGGCTGCTTCGCCAAACGAATCTTGGCCACCTGCACATCCGCGAGCTCCGTCGTCATCATGGCGAGCGACTTCGGACGATGGGCCTGCTTCAATTCGTCGGTCCAACAACGGAGCCGCTCGGCCGGAACGCGATCACTGAATTCGGACTCGGGCGTCACGTCGATGCCGAACCATTGCCGAAATGCTTCGTGAATCTTGACGCGATGCGTCCCCCCGATGTGAGTGCAGTGCGTGTCCTGCGGCGACTTCCCCGTGACTTCTCCGCGACCGTGTGTGAACGACAGGAACTCGGGCTTCTCGTAGAGGCCGTAGATCGTCTGCAAGCGCTTCCAGACGGGATCGCGTTCCTGGTCCCAGTTGAATTCGTGGGCATAGACCAGTCGGCGCGGAGCCACACCACCGACGATCATCCACGGCAGGAAGCCGTCGCGCGCGGAGAGTTGCAGATTGCGAGTCGACTCCCACCCGCCGCTCCCCGCGTAGTGGAACGAGCGTTCGATGTCATCAGGCAGCGGGAATCGTGTCTCAGGCTGCGGTCCGCCAAAGTTGAAGGGGACCACGGCGGCGATCCGATCATCGAGCGCACCCGTCACTGCGGCGGGATCTCCGCCTCCCGCGACCGAACCGAGCAGCATGATCCGCTGCGGGTCGATCCCCTTCAGCATGAGCAGCAGGTCGACCCCGCGCATCATGTCCCACGCCATCCAGCCGACGAGACTCTCGCCGACGAGGTGCAGTTGGATGGCGTTGTCGTAGCGGAAGTAATAGTCCTGCCGGCCGACGCCGAACGGCTTCGTGTAATCGGCGGCGGTCTCGAACGGATGCTGCCGCCGCTCGCCGTGCCCGACTTGATCCAGGACCAGGACGCAGCAGCCCGCGCGAGCCCACGTCATCCCCATGTCTTGCAGTTCGCCGTGCTGCTTCGGCGTGTGATGCGCATGGCAGATCACGATCCCCGGCATTGAATCGAGCGGCGTTTCCGGAACATACAAATTCGCGGAGACCCACCAGCCGTGCCGGCTTTCAAACAGCGTGTTCTCGATCCGGAAGCCGTCACCGGGAATCTCGCTCGTGGTTAGGATGTTGAAGAGCGGCTGCCGCTCGGGCCACGCGCCCAACGACGCCCGCAGCGCGGCCAGCTTCACACTGCGCAGCCGTTCCCAATCGTCGCGCGAGCGAACCGACTGCCATTCAGCGGTGCTCCGGTCATTGGCCTGCTGCATCCGAACCCGCAGGTTGTCACGCACCTGGCTGGCAAGCGATTCCTTCTCGTCGGCCGTCGCCACGGTGCCGTCCAACTTGCCGATCGTCGCCGCAAGGTCATCCGCGGCATTCGACGCGCCAATGAACATCGTCATCACGATCACCACACCGCCGAGAGTGACAAACCGATGTCGCATGAAATCCTCCGCAGAATGAGCCCAAACGCAGAATGAACCGAAGTCTGAAGGGAACAGGCGGGCTCATTGTGCGCGAGCGAGTTCAAAGACGAAACCAAGTACGTCGTCAGCCTTCGGATTTGGGGGTGACGATACTGTAGTCCGGTCGCTCCGCCGACCGGACGTGCCCCCCGCCGAGCGGCGGGAAAAAAGTATAACAACCTAAAGGTTTATAAACAACTAGCTGTTAAACAAGCCCTCACAAAATAATTTGGAACCAGCCAATTTAGAAAAATCCGAGATTTATTTACAAACAGGGCTAAATGTT
>JANMLE010001760.1:0-2000 GCA_031372385.1 Planctomycetota bacterium
AGCCGTGCGGGTATGGAAAGTCACTTGTTTCTTGCGGCTCGGCAGGAGCCTCGCCCTCCCAAGGAACGTTTTTCGACAGGCTGTGGCGACCGTGGCTACCGACGGTTTGATCACTGACAAACCACTCGCCACTTTGAGACGACGACGTTCAAGAGACGTTGCCGAGCGAAACCGGCTGCGTCCAGACCTGCGGGGTCCAGGCGAAGGATTGCCAGCGGTCCTTCGTCTGGATTTCACGGACCGTCAGCGAATTCCCGTGCAGATGAAAATAGAAGAAGGCCTGTTCGCTGCTGGAGAAGTGGCTGCCGTTGTCGACGTTGAAGACGGAGATGCCGTCCGCCGCGCAATCCGGAGTTCCGTCCCAGCGGTAGACCACCCGGCTGTGCGTGTGTCCGTACAGGATCGCCGCGATGTTGTACGGCTTGAGGGCGCGGTGATAGGCGCGGACATCGCACGAGTCCCATTCGCCGTTGGCGGGCTTCGCCTGTTCGTCGCACTCTTTGCAGTAGCGGGCGACATCGACATGGTGCGTGATGACGACCGGCCGGCCGCTCGCGCCGACATTCTGTTTCAGATCGCTCGTCAAGAAGCCGAAGCTGTCGAGCGGGTTGTACCGGCCGGGCCGTTTGAGTTCCGGGTCGCTCCCCACGACGATCCCCAAGTTGACGAAATGGACCGGCCCCCAGTCCCACGAGTAGTGCAGCCCGTTCTCCGAGACATTCTTCAGACCCGGCCGCGTCTTGTTCCGTTCGATGATCTTCCGCACGGGCAGGCCCGTCCCACCGGGGCTGTCGTGGTTGCCATGAACTTCGTAGACGGGATGCTGCAACCGGCCGTCGGTTCCGTTCAGTCCGAACTGCTCGACAAACCCCGCCCATTCGGTGTCGATCATCGCCGGATGCGGGCCGCCGTTCTTGTCACCGGTGTCGATCAGGTCGCCCCCGTGAATCACGCCGCGCGGCTTGAGCACCGTGCCTCCCCCCGCGTCGGCCGGGATGTCCGTTCCCGGCAGCTTGTTGAGCGTGTCGACCAACCCGCGGCAGGTGGCGATCGACTTCTCATCGAGCTTCGACGGCTGCTCTTTGTTGGCGAGGAAGTGCGTGTCGCTCACGAAGAAGAACGCGACGTCTGCTTCACTTGCGGGACTCAGCTCCGCCGCCAGCACCGACCCGGACCACACGGCACCGACCCCCGCAGCAACCGAGGTGGCGAGAAACTGGCGGCGATCAAGGGTGGAATTCGTCACAGCGAGGTTCCTTGGTTGGAAGAGTCCATTTGAGATTTGAGAAATTTGAAGGAAGTGGAATCGGTGGGGTTCACGGCAGTTTGATCTGCACGCCACGCTGCTTGAGCACCGTTTCAATCTCCACCCGGTCGGTCAGCGCTGGATCGATCAGCGCGGTGACGCGCCCCTCTTTGAAACTGGCGGTCGCGTGTTCGACACCCTTCAACTTGTAGACCATCTCGTAGACCGCCAGCGAGCAGGCTTTGCAGTCCAACCCGACGACCGAGATCTCGACCCGCTTCAGCTTGTCTTTCTCGACGGTTCGGAGCGGCTTCACGCCGAACGTGTGGTTCGACGCCCCGCGTACCAAGTTGTCGAAGCGTTCGACGATCTGCTCGGGCTTCGCACCCGGAAAGGCCTTGGCGGGATCGTAGTCGAAGCCCGCTTCGGCGTTCGCGAAATCGATGCTCACCAGCTTGAAGTCAGGCAGCTTCGCGAAGACGTCTCGCAGATCCTGTTCGCGGTCGGTCGAGAACAGTCCCGTAATCTGATGCTTGATCAGCTTGGTCGGTTCGGGTGGCTTGGGTTGATCGTCACCGAGGACGCTCACAGATGTGACGCAGCACAACACCAACAGGAGCGCCGTCGCCGCCGTTCGCCGCGTTCGGCTTCCAAGTCTTGAGTTCATGGTTCTGTTCCACATGGTCGAGTGATCAATTTCTGCCGGGTTACTGTAGTCCTGTCGCTCCGCCGACGGGACGTCCCGTCGGCGGAG
>JANMLE010000395.1:0-2962 GCA_031372385.1 Planctomycetota bacterium
TGGAAGTTTGAAATTCCCGAGGCAGCGGAGTCATCGACCGGCAAGTCGAAGGCCAAGACGATCCCCCTGCCGAAGAAGACGGATTTCTTTGAAGGGAGCAAGGGCTTGGTCGGCAGTTCGTCCGGCAAGTTCGCCGCCATCGGCTATTCACTGCAAAAGCCCGGCGTCAACCAACCGTCAACGACCCGAGTCGTTGTTTGCAATCTGGAAACGTCCAAGCTGATTGGCGAGGGAAGCTTGGCGGGCAAGTACGCACCGCTCGCCATGCACAACGACGGCAATCAGGTCTTGATGAGGCGCGACGAGTTCGGCGGCGGCAATCAGGATCGATTGGAAGTCTGGAACGTGGCCGCGAAGTCCGCCTCCAAAGGGATGCAGTGCATCCCGTACGACGATGCCGAACGTGGTGACCGCGACGTCGCGTGGGGCTCGTTCGTCGGTGACGACCGCATCGCCACCGTCAGCGGCAAAGGCAAACTGGTCGTGTGGAATTTGGAGGACATGCAGCCCATCTACACGATGAGCATTCAGGGCGGCAGCAAACCGGCGATCAGTCCCGATCAGAAGTGGCTCGCGTTCGCCACCGGCAAGGAAGTCGGCATCCTCGATCTGGCTGAGGGAGAAATCGTGGCGATGCAGACGACTCCGCCGGTCAATTGGCCGAACCTCGCCTTCAGCCCCGGCCAGAAGAAACTCGGGATGGCCGCATTCGACCGGCTGTTCGTGTGGGACTTTTCCAACGGCGAACTGTACCGCGAGATGCCGTACCAGGGACTGCATGTGATGGGCAACATCACCTGGCCCAGCGACGATCACGTGCTGCTCGGCAACCGGTTCCTGATCGACCTTGAAAACCAAGTCAAACTGTGGGACTACCAGGGTGCCGAGTTCGCTCAACAGTTCGCCGGCATGACTTGGTTCGTGGTCACGGACCCATTCCAAGGGCCGGGCGCATTGCTGGGTGCCCAGTTGCCTCCCCCCGCAGTGAAGGACGCGCTGGCGAAAGCGATGTCGCAACCGGACTTCTTCGTGCTGAAGCCGGGGACGACCGTCAAGATTGACACGACGGCTGTCGATCCCGCCGGCAAGGACTTCGTCGAAAAGGCCTTGATCGCACGGCTGAAAGAGGCGGGCTATGAAGCCGGCCCCTCCGGCACGATCGACCTCGTGGCCCAGACGGAAATCGGCAAGGACCGTCAGGTCTCGTACCACACGTTCGGGCGACCCGGTTCGCAGACCTACAACGTGCGCGACTACTACAGCCGCGTGAAGTTCGTCTACAAGGGGACGGAAGTCTGGCAGACCAGCGTCGGCAGCGTGCCGGGTTTCATTCATCTCGGCCAGAACGAAACGCTGGAGGCGTACTTGAAGAAGTCGGAGAAGTTCAACTTCGACTGGTTCGGTAAAGTGGATCTTCCCAAGCTGCTGCAAAAGCCGGCGCAAGTTGCCAACCAAGTCGCCGGTGCCCCGCCGGTCCAGGTTCCCACCGTCGGCTCCACCAAGCTGACAACGACCGGGGCGAAGTGATTGAATCACGTAGGACGGATTTCCAATCCGTCCGTCAGCCAATCCGTCCGTCAGCACCGGACGGATTGGAAATCCGTCCTACGGGTCGATCAATTCCTGCGGACGGCCCAAGTCTCTCGTCCGGGCATTGCCCAAAGCGAGCGAGAGTCCGGGTTGGGGATCTCGCGCGGTCGCTTGCGAATCTGTGTGCGAACCCCTAATTTCCAGCGGCCACCCGTCTGTTGATCGCCGGCCGCTCATCGCGGTTTGTTTTCTCCCCGTCGTTCTCTCGAAAGGACTCGCAAGATGGCCAAGTCAAAGCATGCCAAAGCGGAAGCCGTCAGCCACGGCGATGACGACAAGATGCTCGAAAACGCACTCGGCCAGATCGAGAAGGCGTTCGGACGCGGCTCGATCATGAAGCTTTCCGAAGCGGGGAACATGACGGTTTCGGGGATTCCCACCGGGGCGCTGTCGATCGATCTGGCGCTGGGGGGAATGGGCTTTCCCCGCGGACGGATCATCGAAGTCTTCGGACCGGAATCGAGCGGCAAGACGACACTGGCACTGCATGCGGTGGCGAGTGCCCAGCGCGAGGGTGGCATCGCCGCCTTCATCGATGCCGAGCACGCGCTTGATCCGCTCTGGGCCAAGCGCCTCGGTGTCAAGCTGGAAGACCTGCTCGTCAGCCAACCCTCGTCGGGGGAAGAGGCCCTGCAAATCGCCGAGATGCTGATCAAGTCGAACGCCGTCGACATCATCGTCATCGACTCGGTTGCGGCGCTGGTCCCCAGGGCGGAACTGGATGGCGACATCGGCGATACGCACGTCGGGTTGCAGGCGCGCATGATGAGTCAGGCGATGCGGAAGCTGACCGGAGTGATCTCCAAGGCGAAGACCTGCGTGATCTTCATCAACCAGATTCGCGAGAAGATCGGCGTGATGTACGGCAGCCCGGAAACAACTCCCGGCGGCCGTGCCCTGAAGTTCTACAGTTCCTGCCGCGTTGACGTTCGCAAGGCCACGCAGCTCAAAGAGGGCGACCAGGTCATCGGGATGCGGATGCGGGTGAAGATCGTCAAGAACAAGGTCGCCCCGCCGTTCCGACAGACGTCCGTGGACTTGCTCGGAACCCGCGGCATCAGCCTGGAGGGGGATGTGATTGAACTGGGCTTGGTCTACGACTTGATCGCTCGCAGCGGCACTTGGTTGAGCTACGGGGACATCAAGCTGGGCCAGGGTCGGGACAAGGCGCGGGCGTATCTGGAAGAGCATCCCGAAGTCGTGACCGAACTGCGTGAAAAGATCACGGCGGCCTACGTGGCCAGCGGTCAGATCATGCCCAAGATCAATGACTGATGTTGCGGGTGTGGCAGGGCCATCGCCTATTTTGAGGGTAGGGTGGGACCAGCGGCGCTTCGCCGCGCCGGCCCACCGTTGTTCCCATCGAATTCAC
>JANMLE010000034.1:0-6893 GCA_031372385.1 Planctomycetota bacterium
GAGATGGCGTGCCAGTGCGAACGGTCGAGCGAATCGAACCTGTCACAGGCGCTGCAGATGATCAACGGCCCGGTCGTCCACAACAAACTGCGGGCCGACAACGGCCGGATCGCGACGATGATGAAGGAGACCAAGACCGACGACGAGATCATCACGGCGATGTACCTGGCCGCCCTGTCCCGCACCCCCTCCGCGGAAGAAATGGCCGCCAGCAAGCAGCACATCGGCAATCAACAGGACCGCCGCCAGGCCCTGGAAGACGTCGGCTGGGCGATCCTGAACTCGAAGGAGTTCCTGTTCCAGCACTGAAAGTTTTCAGGGCTGTCCGTTCCGATCGAACGGTGCCACGAACGTTCAACTCACAGCCCGCGGGTCTCATCTCGCGGGCTGTTTGCGTTTGTGGTTTGGAGTCACTCTTTGCGAGTGCGGAGGCTCGACACCGCGTTGGCATGTTTCTTTGCCGTCTTTGGCTGTCTCGGGTGGCGGTCGCAACTCGGCGAAATGACTTCAAACAAATGCCAAAGCGGTGTCGAGCCACCACACTCAACATGTGCCAAACGTGAGCTATGTTTCGACGTTGAAGGGACACTGCGCCCGGAAACGCTGGAAGTTGGACTTGTTCATGGGACTCAAACGCTCGCAATCTTGGATCGCGGGACTGGCGCTGAATGTCGCCGTGGCGTTGGCGTATTTCGTGGCGGGGAAGCTGGGGTTGATGCTGGCGATTCCGCCGGGATTTGCCACCGTGGTCTGGCCGCCGTCCGGGATTGCGCTGGCGGCGGTGCTGCTCGCCGGATATCGCGTTTGTCCGGGCGTCGTGGCGGGTTCCTTTCTGGTGAATGTGGCGACGGCGTTCGATGCTTCGACCCTGGCCTCCACGCTGCAATCGCTCGGGATCGCCGTGAGCATCGGTGCCGGCGCCGCCGGTCAGGCGGCGGTCGGTGCCGCGCTGGTCCGGCGGTTTGTGGGGTTCCCGAACCGGTTCACTCAGTTGTCGGTCCTCGCCAAATCGCTGCTGTTGGCAGGGCCGGTCTCGTGCCTGGTGGGCGCGACGGTGGGCGTGTCGACACTCGCCGCCCACGGGCTGGTCACCGCCGATTCTTTCTTCGGCAACTGGTTGACATGGTGGTGCGGCGACTCGATCGGCGTGCTGATGGTGCTGCCCGTCCTGCAATCCATGTCGGGGCCTCAGCGAACCGGTCTGACCTCGCGCACGCTGATTGTCAGCATCCCGTTGGTGCTGGCCACCATTCTGACGATCGGCCTGCATCTGCATTTTCGGCAGCAGGACGAACATCGCGTGCAGATGGAGTTTGTCCGTCGGGCCGTAGTGCTGGAGAACGCCCTGTCGCACCGCATGCAGTTCGTCACGGAAGCCGCCCGGACCATGTCGGTGGAGGATGTCCGGCGTCATGTGGAAACGGCCTTGGATGGACGCCCTCGCGACGGATGCCTCGTTCGCCTCCAAGACACGACCAACCCGGCTTCACCGATTCCGCTGTATTCGTCGCGGGGCGCGGACCTCACCGATGTCGCGCGGAACACGGAAACGCCCGGCACGCGGCATGTGGCTGTCCTGGAAATGGCGGGCCGGAAATGGACGTTTGAAGCCGCGATGGAACCGAGTTTCCTCGCCGAACATCTGTCGTTGCAGGCCTGGACATTTCTGGCCGGCGGCTTGGTGCTCACCAGCCTGATCGGCTTGTTCATGCTGGTCGTCACGGCTCAGAACCTGGCCGTGGCCGAACTGGTCGAACAACGGACGCGCGAGCTGCGCAGCGCCAATGACCGGGCCGAACAGAGCAACCGTTCCAAGAGCGAATTCCTGGCCAACATGAGCCACGAAATCCGCACGCCCATGACGGCCATCCTCGGGTTTGCCGACCTCTTGCGGGACAGCCTGACCCAGCCCGACCAGGTGGAGGCGGTCCAGACGATCCACCGCAACGGTCATTTCCTGCTGGGGCTGATCAACGACATTCTCGATCTGTCCAAGATCGAGTCGGGCCGGGTGGAGCTGGAATCCCTGCCGTGCTCGCCCGCGCAAATCCTGGCGGACGTGGTTTCGCTGATGCGCGGTCGCGCCGCCGACAAGCAGCTCACGTTGCGGGTGGAGAGCGAAGGACCGATCCCCCGCCAGTTCAGTTCCGATCCGACGCGCCTGCGACAGATTCTCATCAATCTGGTCAGCAATGCCATCAAATTTACGGAAACGGGATCGGTCCGCGTGGTCGTGCGGACGCTCGACCGCCACGCGGCGGCACCGCGTCTTCAGATCGCGGTCAGCGACACCGGCATTGGCATGTCGACCGAACAACGACAGCGCCTGTTCCAGCCGTTCACGCAGGCGGATGCCTCGATGACCCGCAAGTTTGGCGGAACCGGACTGGGATTGACCATCTCCAAGCGTCTCGTCGAAATGCTCGGCGGCACCCTCGACGTCGCCAGTCGGTTGGGACAGGGGACCACATTCACGATTGCCGTCCCGATCGGATCGCCGGACGCGGTGGAATGGTGCGGGCTTCCGCCCGAGTCTGTCGCTCCAGCGCAACCGGTCACTCCCGCACCCGGCCGATCATCCGTCACGACTCCGCCGGTCGCCTCGTTGCAACATTGCCGAGTCTTGGTGGCGGAAGATGTGCCGGCCAATCAACGGCTGATCTCGTTCTTCCTCGGCAAGGCGGGAGCGGACGTGACCGTGGTCATGAACGGCCACCTCGCGGTCGAGCACGCCCTGTCAGCCGTCGCAGCCGACATGCCCTTCGACGTGATTCTAATGGACATGCAAATGCCAGTCATGGACGGCTACTCGGCCGCCAGCCACTTGCGACAGCGGGGCTACAACCGTCCCATCATCGCCTTGACGGCCCATGCGATGTCGGGCGACCGGGACAAGTGCCTGGCCGCGGGCTGCTCCGACTTCGCCACCAAGCCCATCAATCGCCAAGCGCTGCTTTGCAAAGTCGCCGAGCACTTCCAGTCGGAACACGTGCGCAGTGATCCCGCACAAAGCGGCTGCGACACGGCAATGGACGTCTGGGCTTCCTTGCCAGAGATGCAACACTCGATCCGCTGAATCAGAGCGCGCGGTCGTTCGGCTGGCTTCAAGGTTTCGCCACACGGAGAGCGTGTGAATCTTTCAAGTTCAATGGCGGTCCGCCACAAGATGTGGCGTTGGCTTTATACCTCACGCGGGGGAGAGCGAGACAATTGAGTCAGGGCCGCGTGAGGTATAGCCGACGCGGTACGACATCTTGCGTGGGTTGAAACCCACGCCACTAAGACTCACAAGCTCGGACCGCCGGGTTCCGCGTCGACGGCGTTGGCCCGCCAGCGCTGGGGGATGGTGAGAGTCCTCGCGGTACATCGGCAGGTGCGGGATCGCGTGCAGCGCTGCACTGGACGCTGGTCGGGACGTTGGATGGGCCGTCATCTTGGGACTGACTCCCCGGCCCAGCAGCCCTTGTCCGCACGGCGGACATTTTCGGTCATTCGCCGACAGATCAGCATCCGCTTTCACAAAATTGCGTGAGTCGGGATTCCATTTTGTTTTGGTTTTTGCCATAACAAGCCCCACTTCGGCAGGCTGTGGACCTGTCGGAATAGGAAGATGAATGCCTTTCCGCCCACCCACCTTTCGACTCGCCCGTTCGCACGAGTTTTCTCTTGCGGCGTCCAAGATCGTCAAGCACGGTGACGCACCTCGGCCTCAGTCATGTCCGTTTGCTTCCAGGCATCGCGTTGATCTGTCGGAAATCAGCGTTGTTGCTGTCGGTAGTCGCGGTTTGTCGTCGCTGAACTGGCTTCGGTCTTCCCTGCCGTTTGCGCGGTGGATGTCACGAGTTTTCAAATTGGGCCTTCTGGGCTCCGCAAAAGGACGACGATGAGCACGAATCTGTATGTGGGCAATCTGTCATTTAGTTGCACGGCCGACGATCTGCGAGAACTGTTCGGCGCGCATGGGAATGTGACCTCGGCACAAGTGGTGTCAGACCGGGAAACCGGTCGGTCGCGGGGTTTTGGATTCGTCGAGATGTCGGATGGTGGTGAGGCGGCGATCTCGGCGCTGAATGGCTCCGACTACATGGGACGTTCACTGACCGTGAACGAAGCCCGTCCCCGCGAAAGCGGTGGCGGACGTTCCGGTGGCGGTGGTGGTGGTCGCAGTGGTGGCGGTGGATACGGCGGCGGCGGTGGTGGCGGACGCTCCGGCGGCGGCGGTGGCGGATACGGTGGCGGCGGCGGTGGCGGCGGACGCTACTAAACCCGCCCCGAATCCAAGAGTTGATTGAACGCAAGACGCCCCGTGGTTCCCGACAACCACGGGGCGTTTCGCATTGAGGGAACGACACGCAGTGCAAAGTGAGAAGTGAATAGCGGTCGAACAACTTTCATATGCCCCGTAGCACGGACGCCTCGTCCGTGCGGAACCGCCGATATCGATGGACGCACGGACGAGGCGTCCGTGCTACAGCAACCCGGCAAATCAAAGTTGTTCGACCAATAGTGCAAAGTGCAAAATGAAGGCGTCAGGGTTGCATGGTCTTCTCACTCGAAACTTTGCACTAATCGCTGCTCACTTTGCACTTCACATTTCCCGCATCCAGTCACCGTCATTGGATTAACCCGCGATGAACTCATACTGGTTCCACTTGGCCGGGTCGCACAGTCCGATGCGGTTGAACGGGCCGATCGCGCTTCGGATGCGGGACACAAACTGACCGGTCGGTATTGCCGCCGGATCGCCGATCTCCGAGACCGCCCGCTCGAGCGCCCCCTTCAGTTCCTGGTGATCGGCGCTCAGGAACGCCGAACCGCGAACGGCCCGGCCGGCGCGGCGTTCTGTTTCGGACCAGGTCGCGGCCGAGAAATAAAACATCGACAACGCCACCATCCGCTCGAACTCCCGAAAGCCGAGGAAGCTGCCGCTCACGATCAGATCCAGGAACTCGGTCTCCTGTTGCACGAGACCATCGTACCGCCGCATCTCGTCGTTCCAGCCCGGCCGCTTCCACGACCGTTCCAGCATCCCGAGCAGCCGTTCGATCCCGACCAACGTGAAGGCATTCCCCGTCGAATGCAGCGGGTCCAAGAATGTCGCCGTGTTGGGGAGCATCACCCAGTTGGAACCGGCCGACCGCTCCAGGCGCCGCTGCATCCGTCCGGTCTGTCGCCAGGGAACGGTGGGCTCGGCCTCCGAGAACTGTTCGGCGACGGCGGGCAGTTGCCGCATGATCGCCGCCCACTCGGCTTCCGGCGATACCGACTTGTCGAGCGGAAACCGATCGGGGTCCAGCGAGAATCCGGCGCTGGTCACCCCGTTGTCGAACGGCAGCACCCACATCCAGCCCCCGTCGAACACGTGATGCAGCGCGGCATCGTCGCACGGATACGGATGGACCGACGAGTCCCCGCCCCGCGCGGTGTACAGGTCCTGCCACCGCTTCAGGTGTTTGAAGTGCGAGAACAACGCGCGCGAGCGGGTCTTCAGTCCCGCGGGGTGATGTCCGATTCCCAACTGCCGCGCCAGAAAACCGCCGTCACCGGAGGCATCGATCACCAACTCCGCCGAACAGTGCAGCGGCTCGCCCAGCCGATGGCCCCGCAACTCCCATCCGTCGCCGCGCGGGACCAGTTCGTCGATCATCGTTTGATCGAAGTATGGAATCCCCTCGCGCACAGCCTCGTCGCACAAGAACTGATCGAAGTCCGATCTCAACCAGTGGGTGTCCGCATCGTCCGCACCGGCGCTCGCGGCGACGAGCAGTTCGTTGGCATGGTCGTCGCGGGGCTGAAAGTCCTCGCCCAACGTGTGATGGAAGTAGCTGAACCCGCGCTTCAGTCCGCAGACGATGTTGGGATACGTCTGTTTCCAGCTTCCATAGTTGGACAGCGGAGCCACGCGCGGCAGATCGTAGCGTCGCGCCAGATCCTCCAAGATCAAGTTGGCCATCGGCGTCGACGATTCGCCGATCGCGAACCGCGGGTGGGCGCCTCGATCAATCAGCACGCAACGCAGCCCGATCCGCTGGAGCAACAGCGACAACAGACTGCCGCTGAAGCCGGCTCCGATCACGGCGATGTCGGTTTCCAATTCGTTCATGTCGACGGCTTCGGCTTTCGATGGACGGGGTCAGGAGTCAGGTGTCAGGAGTCAGCGGTCAGGAGTCAATCTTGTGATTTGTGCTGGCCACTGACCGACCGGCGCATTCACACTCCACATGCGACTCGACCCGCTGGGACAAATTCATGCGGCGGATGCGATCGGCCCTCGCTGGTCCGCAGCGTCGGCAATCAAAGAACTTTTCGACATCCCACAGATCCATGAAGACGCGCCCGCGACCGAGTGCGATGGCTCGTTCGAGAACCTCTTCCATGCTGCGAAGGGTCGGCGGTGTGAACTCGCCCGCCGATTGCAGCAGCTCCATGAAGCCGTTCCCCGCGCGGGTCGGGATGATGCTGCAACAGCCGGCTCCGGCATCAAACGCATGCTCGATCGACCGCAACGCCCACTCGATCCCGTCGCGCTCGTTCAGGCCGGGGGGCTTCAGCAACAGGAACGTTCGCACGTCGATGTCGTTGTCGCGCAGGAATCGCGCCGCGTGGTCGAAGTCGGCGACCGTCATCCGCTTGTTCAACGTGGGCAGGACGTCCGGGTGAACCGTCTCCAACCCAAGCGCGACTTCCAGCCGAGTCCCCAGCAGATCGCGAAACCGCACGCAGCGTTCGTTGGTCAGTCGCGGATGATTCTCCACGATCACCGTTTCGAAGTGCCGGACCCGATCGGCGATGGCGGCATAGTCTTCAGGGGGAATCGCCTGCGCGTCGAAGAAGTTTCCGGCGTTGTAGAGTTTGACGTGCTTCGCCGCGGGAAGCCGTTCGAGGGCGTGATC
>JANMLE010000057.1:0-2444 GCA_031372385.1 Planctomycetota bacterium
CTTTCAGGGCAGACATCCTTGGTGGCTGCTACCCAGGGCGGCGCTCGCCGAGCGAGCTTGCCCTGGGCTGATTTCCGTCGGCCCCGTCGGGGCGAAGAATAGGACTCCTCCTGCAATCCGTTAGAGTCAGGAAACTCCGAACTCGGTTCGTCCTACACGTACCGACCCGGCTGCGGTTTGGCCGACTTGTTGGAAACGCGGCGACCCGGCCGCGCCAAGGCGACGTGATTGCTGCGCGATCGTGTTCGCTCGATCAGCAGCGCCGCCGCGGCGATCAGCCAGTGATGAATTCCCTCCGCGGCGGCGGTTGGCAATCGAGTGCGGGCGAGTTCACCGGCGCGGGTTCGCAGCATGACGTCCCGTCCATCGCGCAGGGCGATCCTGCCTCCGCCTTGCAGGTGCCGTTGCAGCACGGGGTGACTGATGTCGGATGCGGCCAGAACGAACGACGGCTCACACGGTTCGACGAGTGTTTGCCAGACCGGGTCGTCGAGGTTGATGAGACAAGCCTCGGTCATGGCAAGCAACTGCGGCAACAGGCGGGCCAGGTCGGCGGTTGAATGCGGCCCGCCGAAATTCGTGCGGCCCGAGTCCGCGAGCACCAGCAGTCGACAGTGATCCGTTCCCAATCCCTGGGTCATGATCGCGGCGGCCGTGGTGGCCAGACAAGCCGCTGCCGTTCGCGGATGCCGGTACATCGCATCCAACCGGTCGGCGGGCCGCGCGGTGACGGGAGACAACTGTCGGCCGAGAACCTGAGTGACGTCGGGCGTCGAGACCGCGACGGTCTGACCGAGAACGCCCAACGCGCGCGTCAGCGGACGCAGTTCGGCCGGGTCCGGGTAATCACCCACGACCAGCGCGAGCGGAATGCGGCCCGTCGCGCCGGTGGGAAACAGCGACGCGACGATCGCTTCCCCGACCGGTTGTGGGTTGTCGCAGAACGGGGCCAGATGCAGACAGATCGCCGGTTGCGCATTGAGTTCCAGCAGTCCGCCCCCGTGTTCATCGAGCGGCCGGGTGATGTCGCGCGCGATCAGATCCACTCCGGCGATGTCCAGCCCGACCACGCGCACGGCGTCGCGCACCACATCCAGCGTGAGGGGATGGACGCGATCGAGCACTTCGCGCGTCTCGCCCCCGGCCATGATGTACGACTCGCGACGGAGATCAACGCGCTGTCCCGCCGGCGGAACCGAATCCGGGCTCAAACCGTGTTCGGCAAGGAAGGCGAGCTTCTCGCGCTCAAGACTCATGCGGTGCATCGGCCAGCGTTCATCGGGGCCGCGGCGCGGGGATTGATTTTCGGCGTCGACCAGTTCGCGGATTGATCGCCGCGCATCTCCGATGATTCCGGGCGGGTCGCGGCGGACGGCGGAGACGACGCGGTCGTCGACGATCAGAAACCGATACAGGGCTCCGCTCAGGCTCCGTTCGACGAGCACCGACTCACTCTCTTCACGGGCGACGTCATACCCGTCGCGGACACCTTGCGGGTTGACGACGTTCAATGTCACGCCATTGCCATAGTCCGCATCCAACGGCTTGACGACGACTGGCCAGCCGAGTTCTTCCGCGGCCCGGACGGCATCATCGGCATCGACCACGATGCGCCCGGCCGGCACGGGGATGCCGAGTTGTGACCAGAGCTGCTTGGTGTACGCCTTGTCCGTCGACGTCTGCTCGGCGAGAAACCCGGTGACATCGGTGGCCGCCTTGCGGATGCGGCGGGCATGCACCCCCTCGCCCAACTGCACGCGGCTCACATCATCGAGCCGCAGGATGGGGACTCCGCGAGCCCGCGCGGCTTCCACAATCGGACCGGTGGCGCTCCCGAAGGACTACTGCTCGTCGGCCGTGCGCACGATGTCGTGGTGTGACCGGGCGTCGCATCCGCCCGTCGCCAGTACTTCGCCCGCCAGACTCGCCGCTGCCGTGAGGGCCGCGGCCGCGACCTCATCTTCGAGGCACTCCAGCGCGATCATCGGCTCGCGCTCCGTCACATCGGCCATGAACGCGCGCAATGGCGGTTGACCGACGGACTGCTGGAGCTCAACGGCAATCCGCGCGACCAACTGTTCCCAGCTCACCTTGCCGGAGTCGGCCGATGCGATCCATTCCCGCCACTCGCCGGGTCGGGTCGGGACACGCAGATGCGGGGGCAGATCGAGCCGCGACAACGCTTCGAACACCGCGCCGATCTGCGCTGCCAGCGGCGGATCGGCCGGCGTGTCGCACAGCCGAACCTCCAGCACGCGGTGCGTCGACCAGAGATTAGTCCCTTCGAGAGATCGTTCGATGACGATGTGCATGCGAGGTCCATTCTGCGCATCAGCGCATGTGATGGTGGAAATACTGTAGTCCCGGGGGGCCCCCCCCCCGGGCGGGTTGAGGGAGGGCGGCCGCGGGTTACCCCCCCCCCAGTGGCCCCGCCCCGGCGGGGG
>JANMLE010000081.1:0-1776 GCA_031372385.1 Planctomycetota bacterium
GCGCGTCCGCGGCCGCATCACGCCCGAGAACGTCGTCGGCTTCCTGATGCTCGACCACGACTTCCCGCGCTCGGTCAAGTATTGCCTGCATCGTGTCGAAGAGTCGTTGCGGGCGATCACCGGTTCACCGGCGGGCACGTATCGTTCGCTGGCCGAACGGCGCATCGGCCGGCTGCGCGCGGAATTCGAATTCGCTCAACCCGCCGACATCATCCAGATCGGACTGCACGAGTTCATCGACTCGTTGCAGTCGAAGCTCAACGATCTCGATGCCGCGATCTTCGATGCGTTCTTCGCGGTGCGGCCACTCGCCATCGAACCGGCCCCGACGCCGATGTCGATGTCACAGAGTCAGAGTCAGTCGCAGACGCAAACGGGATCATCGACGGAATGATCGCGGCGTTACTGTAGTCCTGCCGCTCCGCCGGCAGGACGCGCGGTGTGGGAGCCACCTCTGCCGATGGCACGCGTCCCTTGACACGGTCCCGTCGGCGGAGCGACGGGACTACCAGCCTGTTGAAAAACGTAGCTTGGACGCCCTCGTCCGAGCGGCTTCTCGTTGGAAACGGACGGACGAGGGCGTCCATCCTACGATTCAACAGGCTGCTACGACTGCGAACCGTCTGGTTCGATCAGTGCGACATCGACGCTCACGCTCAGTGAGTGCCCGCCGCCGCCGATGAGGACGCCCTTCAGCGGACAGACGTCGCCATAGTCGCGCCCCCACGCGACGGTGACGTGCTCCAAGTTGGGGAACAGGTTGTTCGTCGGGTCGAGATCGAGCCACTCGCCATGCCCCAGATAGACTGACAGCCAGGCGTGCGAGGCGTCGGTTCCAACGAGGTGCGGCTGGCCCGGTGCGGGGCGGGTTCGCAGGTAGCCGCTGACGTATCGCGCGGCCAGACCCAGCGATCGCAGGGCCGCGATTTCGAGATGGGCGAAGTCCTGGCAGACTCCTTTCCGCAACCGGAAGGCTTCATCCACGGGAGTCGTCACGGTGGTCGCGCGCGGATCGAATTCAAAGTCGCGGTGAATTCGTTCCGTCAACTCGGCCGCCCCTGCGAGCAACGGTCGTCCGGCGGGAAACGACTGGCGGGCGTACTCGGCCAGCGCCGCGATTCCCACGCTGCGCGGCGAGTCGAACGTGAACTCGTACGCGGCCAGATCATCGGGCGACGCGGCCATCCGCAACGTCTGTGCGATCTGTTCCCAGGGAGGTGACTGATCGACGGACGGGACCGTCCGTTCGACGAGCGTGACCTCGCTGACCGACGTGACAATCATCTCGTCGTAGCCGCGGTTGAACGAGAACGCCCAAACATTGTTGCCGAAGTAATCGTGCCGCTGAGCCAAACTGGTCGGCGGGGGATTGGTCTCCAATTGATGGTCTTCCAAATGCTGAAACGGCGTGTCGCGCGGCTTCAGCCAGGCCTCGTTGTGGCAGACCGAAACCGGCTGGTCTCCGTGATACGTCGTCTGGTGGGTCACGCGGTACTTCATGTGAAGACGTTCCCCTCACCGGTGATCTGCCGGGGCGTGCCCGAGTGCAGGAGGTAGCGCAACTGCAACAGGTCGGTCAGCGATCGGAACTGGCCGTCAACATCGAGCAGCAGTTGCTGAAGCTCGTCCGGCTGTGCGGCTTCGAGTTGCTGCGGCGTGACCATCCGGACCGCGTGCAGAACCGCCATCGCCAACCGTTTTTCCTCGGTGTGCAGCGGGCTGGTGTGGTCCTGCGGCAGCGCATCGACATGCTCGGAGATCGCCACCGCCTGAAAC
>JANMLE010000112.1:0-3064 GCA_031372385.1 Planctomycetota bacterium
GCTTCACACTGAAGTCATGGACGATGTCCATCACGACCCGATCCATCCGCGAACGCGAACTGAGCACGTTCTGCATGGTGCCCCATTGCTCGCGCAACGCGGCTTTCTGCCAGTCGTTGAGGCCCTTGGTCTTGGCGTCAAACCATTCGTCGATCTTGTCCGGCGAGCCAAGCTGCTGAGCGATGTCCCGCGCCTCGTAGATGAGATCGAGCACGACCTCATCCTCGACGGCCTCGCTGAACTTGTAGGTGTGAATGTAGCCGCCGAAGATTTCCAGGCTCGTCTGCTTGTCTTGCTTCAACAGCGGCGTGCCGGTGAAGCCGATGAAGACCGCGCTGGGCATGAGTGCCTTCATCGTGCGATGCAGCTTGCCGCTCTGCGTGCGATGGCATTCATCGACGAAGACAAACAGATCACCCACCGTCTGACAGGGCTGCGCCTGCAAGTCCCGGATGAATTGCTCGAAGTTCTCCACCCCCTGTTTGCCGAACTTATGCACCAACGAGCAAAGCAGACGCGGCTTGGGCTGGCTGAGCCGGGCCATCAAGTCGTGCCCGCTACTGGTGCGAACGATCGGTTCGCCCGCCTCGATGAAGACCCCTTCGATCTGCTTATCCAGCTCATCGCGGTCGGTGACGATCATCACGCGGGCGTTCGGATTGTTTTCCAGAATCCACTTGGCCAGCAGCACCATGACGATGCTTTTCCCGCTCCCCTGCGTGTGCCAGATGATGCCCCCCTTGAACGCCTTCACCTGCTGCTGAGCCGCCTTGATGCCGAAGTATTGATGCACTCGCGGCAGCTTCTTCACCCCGCCATCGAAGTGGACGAAGTCGTACATCAGTTCGAGCAGCCGCTGCTTGGCGCACATCTTGAGCAGGTACTTGTCGAGCTTGAAGCGGCTGTTGTCCGCCTCGTCTTCCTTCCATGTGAGGAAATATTTTTCCTGCGTCTCGATCGCGCCGTACTTCAGCCCCTCGGAATCGTTGCCGGCGAAAATGAACTGCACCGTGCTGAAGAACCACTCGTTGAATTCCGCGGTTTGGTTCGAGAGGCTCTGGCGGATGCCGTCGCCAATGGAAACGCGGCTGTTCTTCAGTTCGATCACGCCGACGGCGATGCCATTGAGATACAGCACGAGGTCCGGCCGCCGCTCGTGCTTGCCTCGCAGCGTGACCTCCTCGGCGATCGCGAAATCGTTCTGTGCTGGCTCGTGCCAATTCACGAGGTGGACCGTTTCCGTCGCCTTCCCCGCTTCGATTTTCACGTCCACGCCGTAGCGCAGCAGGCCATACACCGCCTTGTTGTTGTCATACAGACTGCGGTTGGGATTGCCGGCTTCCGTGGCCAGCCGGTCGAGCGCTCGACTGATTTGCGATGGGCTGTAACCGCTTTTGGTCAGGTAGGCCGTCAGCAATCCGACTTCGACGTTGCTGTTGTTCGGCCGATCGGTCCAATCGCCGAGATAGCGATAGCCGAGTTCATCGCAGAACAGGCTGATGACCCGATCCTGCGTCGCCCGTTCTGACTGGCCGAAGTTGTTCACGGTTGCCCCTTGGTTGATCCGTCGGATCGGTCGGATCGGTCCGATCCAGTTGATCGGACGGATCGGACTGATCGGTCTGATCCAATTGATCGGTCCGATCTGACTGATCCGTCCGATCCAGTCGTGTTGTCCGATCCTGTCGGCCCGGCCGATCCCGTTGCGCCGGCCGGTCCATCCAGTGGTCGCGTTCCCTTGCAGTTCGGGTAGCCGGTGCAGCCCCAGAATTGCGAACCGGCCCGTGGTCCGTTGCGGGCGGTCCGCAACGCCAACAGCTTCCCGCACAGCGGGCACTTTGGAATTTGATCCGACTGATCAGTCCGATCCGGCTGATTCTGTTTCTGCCGCTGAGCCAGACGCGCTGTCGCCAGTTGTTCGCTGTAACCGCCGTCGTGGACAAAGTCCCGTTCCAGCGCGCTGATCTGCTGGTCCAGCAGATAGTTCGCCTGATGAATCAGGCAGATCAGCGTGTTGGCCACCACGCCAGGGTCAGCATGTTCCAACCAGCGGGCATATGCTTGCCAGTGGGCCACTGGATCGGACCGATCTGTCTGATCCGACCGATCTTTTTGATCCATCCGATCCGACTGATCAGTCCGATCTTTTTGCCACCCGACGGAACGCACGGCCTGCGCTTCGGGATCGTTCTTCGCCCAGGTCCGCAGCTTTCGCTGTCGCAGGAAGTCTTCGTAGTCCAGCAGCAGTTCTTCCAGGCTCGCGCGAGCCACGTTGACCAGTCGCAGTTCGGTCTGGCTGGTCGTGGCGGCTGCGCGGCTTCCTTCCGCGATGTTCTGCCGACCGCTGCGCGCCGCCTGAACCATCTGATCGTTGGTCCGCGATCGCTTGTCGAGGAAGCGGTCGCAAAACGACACCGTGCCATCGTAGATGACCGTGGCCACCTGATAGCTGCGCAGCGTGCGATACCCCCCGCTTGGTCTCAGCCGGGGCGTTCGCCCCGGCGAAGATCCGACCGATCGGACCGATCCGTCTGATCCGACGGATGCTTCCGATCCGACTGATCTGTCCGATCGGTCTGATCTGTCAGATGAACCTGATCCGACCGATCTGTCGGATCTGTCCGATCGACCTGATCCGTCCGATCTGTCTGATCCGTCCGATGATGTCCCCGGAACGCCCATCGCTGTTGCCACCTTTCTTTCCGACGCACCGCCTGCGAGTGACCGCACCGCCATTCCAACAGGAGCGTCCCGCCCGTTCAAATCAGTCGCGTCCTGCCGGTGAGGAGTTCCTGCATCATCCCCTGCTTGAGCAGGCGGGTCTTGTCCCGTTTCTGTTCCAGCGCGGCCAGCTCCGCGTCCATGTCCGAGAGCACCTCGGCGATCGCTGTTTGCTCGGCTCGCGGGGGGATCTTGATGGCAAGCCTTCCAAGTTGGCCCCTTGCGATCCTCGTTCTTGTTGAGCCACCACACCGTTCATTGACCGCTGCAAACCAAGCGGGGGTGCAAAAACAATTCACCAAATACCGCCGATCAGCCACCGCATCCGACGGGCGAAAAATCG
>JANMLE010000121.1:0-1752 GCA_031372385.1 Planctomycetota bacterium
GATGTCGCTGCTGCGTGGCGGGCATCAGCACATCACGGCCGACACGCAAGTCTACCTGCGGGACTGCTACGATCACGCGGCGCAACTGATCGACATCCTGGAGGTCTACCGCGAGACCTGTTCGGACCTGCGCGACTTCTATTACTCGAAGCTCAGTAATCGCACGAACGAGATCATGCGGACCCTGACACTGATTGCCACGGTCTTCATGCCGCTCAGTTTCATCGCGGGACTGTACGGCATGAACTTCGAAAACATGCCCGAACTGCGCTGGCGCTGGGGATATCCAATGGTGCTGGGACTGATGTGTTGCACCGCCGGCAGTTTCTTGTGTTTCTCTTGGCGAAAGGGATGGTTCAGGAGTTCGGAGCCGCGCGTCCCGACCGACCAACCGCCGCCAGATTCAGGACAATCCGCCGCCACCGGCCAGAATTGACACGCCCGATACGAGCGCCACCGTTGTCCGGACCCCTTGGTGCGGACGAGGCGAAGTCCACGAACGCGGTGGTCAAATCACGGCAAACAGAAGCCTCACGCGGCCTCAAGCGAGACGTTTAGCCCCAACGCCATCGGCGTGGGAGCGTTCAACGCGGTGCCCACATTCGCGCCCACGCCGATGGCGTTGGGGCGAAGCGTAAAACCTCTCATTCATGACCGCGTGAGGTTCATGTTCTCGTCCGGACCAAGGGGTCCGGACTACGGTCCCAAGCTGTCGCCGAGTTGGTCGACGCCGGAATCCATTCGGTCCGGCAGTGGCAGGGACAGATTGTTCAGCGGCATGTTCGGAACGTGTCTGCTCGGTCCATGTGGCAGTGTTCCAGTCGGGACGCCGCAGCCCTCACGGCTTGTTTCCACGGAACGGGCAACGTAAGCTCCGAACACCATGATAGGCCGCCCGTCCGGCGGCCTATCACCATGATTTCCCGGTGGTAGGCCGCCAAACCCGCAGTGTTTGCGGGACGCCTTCGGCGGCCTAATCAAGAGTTCGGCGACTGACTTCCCATGGCAAACCAGGATGAAGCGACATGACGAATACTACGCCTGTGAGCCGGTGGTCCATACAAGGCGGCATCGTCGGAGGCATTATCGGTGCAGTCGCTTACTTTCTCTCCTGTCGCTGGGTCCAGAGCGTGTTATCCGACGAGAACCTGAAGCATAACCTAACGCATCCAAACCCGAATGCGGACATGCTTCTTGTCTA
The DNA here is from genome assembly GCA_031372385.1 of Planctomycetota bacterium. Taxonomy (GTDB): domain Bacteria; phylum Planctomycetota; class Planctomycetia; order Planctomycetales; family Planctomycetaceae; genus Schlesneria. The sequence continues at coordinate 1,202 of JANMLE010000121.1, forward strand.
CGCGGTGGGCGTGGGCCTTGTTGGATTGGTAATCGGAGGGGTCGCAGGCGTTCGAGCGAATCCGGCAAAGGCGGCTGGCATTGGCGCCGTACTTTCCGCCATCCTTCCGAGTTTGGGAATGTTCATCCTGATTGGAGGCGGAACACCTCACCCTTGGGTCGTGAGGCCGATTTCGCTTTTCCTTGGTTCATTGATTCTGTTCGGTATCCTCGCTGGACTCCTCGGAGGATTCGTGGGGCAGCGGCTTCGCGATGCACAGCGAATCAGCGGTCTCGAAAAAGAAAACGAAGAGCTACGCTGCGGCGACGGGCAGTGATGCAAATGCCGATGGCCGAACAATCGCATGCACGGGAGCCGGCGGCCGGGCCGGTTTCAAATGGCAAGCCATCACTGCCGGCCGAGTGATGCGTGTCGTTGGGCTGTGTGGGCATCGTCTGCCGCCCGGCGCGTTCATCTCGAACGCGCGGAACAATACCAGCGTGGTTGAACAAAGCGAGATCAACGATCTCGCCGATCGAGACTCAGCCTTCCAAGCCCTTGAGGCGGCCGGT
>JANMLE010000136.1:0-1826 GCA_031372385.1 Planctomycetota bacterium
TGTTGAGTTCATCAAACAGGAAGCGCGGCCGCAGCCGGTCGGCATCCAGCAGCTTCTGAACGTGCGCCAGAACGGACAGGCGATAGACCGCCGCCAGCGGGTGATGATGCTGGCCATCGCGAGGGACGGCGATCTCGTGATCGCCCAACAACTCAAACATCCGCTCCACGAACCGGGGAACCAACAGCGGCACGTCGCAACTGGTGGCATAGGCCACGTCGGCCCGTCCTTCGAGCGACCGAAGTCCCGCCGCGAGACCTTCCAGCGGACCGCGCTCCTGACGGCTGTCATGAGCGACCGTCACTCCATCGGGAAGTTCTGGCAACGACTGGCCGGGTGCGGCAACGACCACGATCTGCCGGAGATCGACGACCTCGCCCAGCAGACGTACGACCCGCTGCAACATCAGTTCGGGACCGAACGGCAGCGTCGCCTTGTCACGTCCCATGCGACTGGACTTGCCGCCACAAAGGATGATGGCCCCGCGCTGCATGGCGTCACACTTTCTCGGCCGTTGACGCCGGGCGTGAAAGAATATTGAACACTGATCGGCGCTGATTTCCGCTGATTTGAAAATGAATGACAATCAGCGGGGACTAGCCCGGTTTATTCACCACGGAAAACCCAGCGCGGCTTCACTTCGTTCAGCCGCAACCAAAGTGAAACGAGAAAGGCGTGAGCCCGGTGGTTAGATTGAAGGTGGTGACAAACACTTCAGTCTGCTTCACAGGACTCACGTCATGCACACATTTCTCCAGCGGATGCCGTCGGAAATCAAGGGGACGTTGTCGGGATGGGATCGGGTGCGGTTTCGCGGGACGATTCGGTGGCTGGCCAGCCTGCGGGGGCTGGGGTCGTATTTGGGAACGATGCGGGTGTTGCTGATGCATTTCCAGGAGTTGCTGATGCATTTCCAGGAGTGGACGATGGAGTTGACGGAGCAGATCGCCAGTGCGACCGAGCGGTTGGCGGCGGCGGCGGGTCGGCCCGAGGTTTGTCTGGAGAGCAGCCGGGAACGGAAGGAGACGCGGGCGCTGGACATCGCGCGGGCCGACGGTGTGACCGAGGGGCTGATCGCGGTGCTGAAGTGTGTCGAGCCGTGTCAGACCTTCAGCGTGGGCGGGAACCGCGCGGCGCAGAAGCTGTGTCTGAAGCCGGTGTCGGGCAAGTGTTCGCACCTCGACTTCGATGTGCTCGACCCGCAGTTCGGGCTGATGCACCTGCGGTTGCAGATGTGGGTGCCGTTCTCGATCCATGTCTGTTGGAACGGTCGCGACTGGCTGGCGCGACAACTGACGCAGGCCGCGATCGGCTTCGACCAGCGCGACAACGGCTTCGTCGATGTGGACGACATCGCCGCGGCTCAGGCGCTGTTGTCGCAGCAGTTGCGAACGAACTGGAGCGGCCTGCTGGACGGTCTCGTCGCGCGCTGGCATCCCGCGCACCGGACGATGTTCACCGCGCCGCCGCTGGACTACTACTGGTCGGCGGAGGAGACCGAGTGGGCGACCGACGTGCTGTTCCGTTCGCCCGCCGCGCTGGCCCGCGTCTACCCGAACCTGCTCCGCCACGCGACGACGACGTTCGGCAGCCGCGACGTGCTGCGGTTCCTCGGACAGCCCCCCGTGGTGAACCGGACCACGACCCGCGAGATCATCAGCTCGACGCTCACGCGGCCCGAGGGGACCCGCGTCAAGCATGCGATCAACCGCAACTCGATCAAGATGTACGACAAGCAACAGTCGGTGCTGCGGGTCGAAACGACGATCAACAACCCGCGCGACATGAAGGTCTATCGCGTCAAAGAGAGCGGCGACTTCCGGCCG
>JANMLE010000142.1:0-1968 GCA_031372385.1 Planctomycetota bacterium
CTCGTTCAGAGTGTCGCCCTCCGGGCTGAAACAGGCACTCGCTCATCAACCCACGGCTTGCGCCGTGGGCTACCTTCTGCCGCCCTCCGGGCTGAAAACTTGACCATTCAGAAAATCGCGCCCCTTGAGAACGAACGACACAGCAAAGGAATCTGCCATGAGTCTCGAAGTACGACACGTCAGCAAGACCTTCGGAAACTTTCACGCATTGCGTGATGTCAGCCTGAAGATCGAAGACGGCGAGCTGGTCACGCTGCTGGGTCCATCCGGTTCCGGCAAGACGACGCTGCTGCGGATCATGGCCGGACTGGAGGAACCCGATCCGAATCCTCAGACGAAAATTCTGTTTCATGACCAGGACGTGGCCGGACATGATGTCGGGCAACGGAAAGTCGGCTTTGTGTTTCAGCACTACGCCCTGTTCCGTCACATGAGCGTCTTCGAGAACGTCGCCTTCGGTTTGCGAGTCCGTCCGCGAGCCGATCGTCCGTCTGACGCGGCGATTCGCGAGCGTGTGATGAAGCTGCTGAAGCTCGTGCAACTCGAAGCCTTCGCCGCCCGGTTCCCATCGCAGCTCTCGGGCGGTCAGCGGCAGCGAGTCGCCTTGGCCCGCGCGCTGGCGATCGAGCCGAAGGTGCTGCTGCTCGATGAGCCGTTCGGAGCACTCGATGCCAAAGTGCGGCAGGGGCTGCGGGACTGGCTGCGCCGACTGCACGATGAGATCCACGTCACGACGGTCCTCGTGACGCACGACCAGGACGAAGCATTGGAAGTGGCCGACCGGGTGGTGGTGATGAACCAGGCCCGGATCGAACAGGTCGGTTTACCGGAAGAAGTCTTTCATCGGCCCGCGTCCGAATTCGTGATGGACTTCCTCGGCCGAGTGAACGTGTTTCACGCCCGCGTCGTCGACGGCCGTGCGTGGCTGCATGACATTCCGATCGACATCCCGAGCGGCCGATCGTCCGACGCACACGCGGCTCAGATTTATGTCCGGCCGCATGAACTGGATATTGAACGCCATGCCAACGGTCACCCGTCGATGCCGGCCAGCGTGTCGCGCATCAACCCCGCAGGGTCGGTGGCCAAGGTCGGACTGATTGGCTCCGACGGAGCCGACATTCAAGTCGATCTCCCATTGGAGCGCTTTGAGGCGCTGCGCTTGCAACTCGGTGATTCGGTCTTCGTGTCTCCCAAGAAGATGCGAGTGTTCGTCCCGGATTATGTGATCTAGTGCGTCATTTGCCTGGTGTTAGGGATGAGAGCGACTGACGACTACCGTAGTCCCGCCGCTCCGCCGGCGGGAGTTCCGGTCGGCGGAGCGACCGGGCTACAGTAAGCAAGGATGCGAAGGAGCAGAGTGATGAGCGACCTTTCCAAATCAACCGGTGACTCGACGCCGCCCGAGGCCGCGATCGCAAGCATCGTCGATGCCCTGCGCGGCCTGCGCTTTGGCAGCGTCGTCGTCACCGTGCAGGACGGTGTCGTGGTGCAGATCGACCGTACTGAGAAGCGCCGGCTGACGGTGCCGTGTTCCAGCTCGCCCACGTCGCGGAGCTGTTGACCTCATCCGTTCACAGTCGTGCTCCCTAACGCGGGTTTCGCCCGCAGCCCAAGGTAGCCCTGTCGCTCCGCGACAGGAAGCGCGAAGCACGATCGGCGTTCTGTCGAGCGATGTATCCCATCACGCGATCACGCCTCCTGTCGCGGAGCGACAGGGCTACCTTGAAGACCCTAAACACTGCGTGCCCGGCACGCGCATTGCCATACAAACGGACCATCACAGTTCCGTGGAAGGACGAACAAAAATGTCTCAACCCTCAAGAAGACTCTCTCAACCAAATCAAACCGTTCGGCCCTCGTTGCGGCTGATTGGCGGTCTGGCGGCCGACTTTCTCGAAGACGCCGAATCAGAACCGACGCGGCCAGACAACAAGTCCATCGTGGCCACGAAGACTTCGATACCAG
>JANMLE010000147.1:0-3997 GCA_031372385.1 Planctomycetota bacterium
CCCGGCCGCCGCGCCGCTCTTGGCGACAGTTCGCCAACACGCTTTCCGGCGCTCCCTTGGTGTATTGAACAACGTCGCCGGACGGTTCCCGCAGCACAACCGACATCGCCTTGCGATCGGAGTCGAAGGGAAGTTCATCGATGATGACCGTGGAGTGTGCGTCGCGTTTGATTCCGGCCTTTTGCGCGAGCACCACCAGCGCCCCTTCAGTCGGGTCGCCGACGATCTTCCACGAGTTGGCGACGCTGCCCGGCTGAAGCTCCGCATGATTGCAGAAGGCACCGATCCGCAGCGCGAGACGCAGATCGTCGTTGATCGCCGTGACCGACCGCTCGCCGCCCGCGTCCCTTTCCAAGAACTCACCGTGCGGGGCGAACCCCGTTCCGGTCACCCGGAAGTGTGATCCTCCCGCCATGACTTCGCGGACGGTCATCTCGTTGCGCGTCAGCGTGCCGGTCTTGTCTGTGCAAACGACCGTCACACAGCCGAGCGTTTCGACGCTGGGGAGTTTGCGGATCAGGGCGTTCCGCTTGACCATCCGTTGCAGGCCGAGCGCCAGTGTCATCGTCACGACGGCCGGCAGTCCTTCGGGGATGGCGGCGACGGCCAGACTGACGGAAGTCAGCAGCGCCGACAGGAGCTTCTCCCCCCGCAGCAGGGTCAGCAGAAAGATGAGGCTGACGAGCACGAGGCAGACGATGACGAGTGTTTGCCCCAGTTTGGCCAGTTGTTTTTGCAGCGGCGTGGACTCGCGTTCGTAGCGCTGCAACAGTCCGGCGATGCGGCCGATTTCGGTTTCCATTCCGATGGCGACGACAACCCCCCGGCCCTGACCGTTCGCCAGGACCGTGCTCATGTAGACCATGTTCCGCCGCTCGGCGAGCGGCGTTGATGTCGGCAGCACCACATCGGCCTGCTTCTCGGCCGGCTCGCTCTCGCCGGTGAGCGACGCCTCCTGCACCCGCATCGAGAATGCCTGCAAGAGCCGCACATCGGCTGGCACGTTGTCACCCGCTTCCAACTCGACGATGTCTCCAGGGACCAGTTCGATCGCCGGGATTGTGGCCAGCGTGCCGTCGCGGATGACCTTCGCCAAGGGGGCCGCCAGACTCTGCAACGCCGCCAGCGCGCGTTCGGCCCGCTCCTCCTGAAAGTATCCGAGCATCGCATTGAGCAGCACGATCGCCGCAATGGCCGCCGTGTCGGTCCACTCCCCCATCAGTCCGGAGATCACCGCCGCCACAATCAGAATCCAGACCACGACATCATTGAACTGCCCCAGGAACTTCTTCCACCACGGTTCGGACGGCGCTTCCGCCAATTGATTGAGACCGAATCGCTCGCGGCGTGTCGCAGTTTCCGAGGTGGACAGCCCCTGATGGACCTCCACAGTGGCGTCGGCAAGCATCTGCTCGTGCGGCATCGCAAACGCGAGCGGGGATGGCATCGCATGCGGACGGGGAACGCGGGAAGTGTCGCTTGCCTGGCTCATGCCATCGGCCTTTTCAGTCAATGACGGTTTTCAATTCGGAGCCACGCAACTGATGCGCCGCGGTTTCAGTGGTGACGACTCCGCTGGCGATCGTCGGCATTCCGTGACTGGCACGTCGCTCATGGTCTTACCATGAGTGGCGAATACTTACCAATTGGTAAATCGGCGGGGAGGGTGGAGACGGGAGGCCGGAGACTGGAGGAAGACGAAGTGGTCCAAGCATCACTTCCCACGACTCCTGTCTCCTGAACCGGCAATTCCCGCCACCGGTCTGCCGGAGACGCGATTGGGTTTGCGGGCGGCAATTCATTTTCCGATTGTCGGGCCGGTGGCTGACGATACCTGACTATTGGCGGACTGTCCGTGCTTTGCCGTTGTTTCACGGTCTGTTGACCCGCCATCGCGGCGGGAGCATTGGTTTCAGGAGGCGTGAATGTCGCCGTGCCATCGGTTCGGGCTCTGTGCGGGCATCGTCTTGGCGATGATTCCCGTCGGGTGTCGCACGTCCGGCCGAGAGACCTTCACGGCGGTCGGGGCGCAGCCGAAGACTCGCGCGGGCCAAGCTTCCAAACAGCACCGCTTCCCAATCGACAAGCCCGAATCGACGCTGCAAACCGTGGCGTATCAGGCAGCCGAAGCCGACGCCGTTCCGTCACCGCTGCCGGACGATTCGGATGACCTGTTTCCCGGGATCACCGAACTGCCGCTGGAGACCTTGGTCGCCACCGTGACGGCGCGCAATCCATCACTGCAAGCCGCCTTTGCGGCATGGAACGCGGCAGCGGAACGCTATCCGCAGGCGGTGGCTCTGGACGACCCGATGCTGCAGTCGATGTTCGCGCCGGCGACGTTCGCGGCCAATTCTCCCACGCAGTCGTCGTACATGTTGGGAGTCGCCCAGCGGGTTCCGTGGCACGGCAAACGTGCGCTGCGGGGACAGGTCGCCGAATGGGACGCCAACGCCAGCGCGTGGGATGCCTCCGAGGTGCAGTTGCGATTGGAAGTCGCCGCGCGGATCGCGTTCTTCGACTACTACCTGGTGCGTCAGGAACTGGATCTCAACCAGAAGAATCTGGAGGTGACGCAGGACTTCCGCAGCACCGCCAAATCCAAGTACGAGGCGAATCAGGTGTCGGAACAGGATCTGTCGCTGGCGGACCTGGAACTGGCGAAGCTCGAACAGGAGCGCGTCGACCTGGGCCGGGCGGAAAAGATCGCGATCGCGCGGATCAACACGCTGCTCCATCGACGACCGGACCACACTCTTCCCGCACCGCCCGGCCGGCTGGAGATCATCAAGACGTTGCGGGATGCCGAAGTCCTGCGCGAGACCGCGCTGCAGCAGCGACCGGAATTGGCGGCGCTGGCCGCGAAGATCCAGTCCGAGCAGGCGGCGGTGGCACTCGCCTGCAAGGAGTACTATCCCGACTTCGAATTCATGGGACGTTACGACTCGTTCTGGACCGACCACGTGCAGCGTCCGATGGTCGGCATGAACATGAACATCCCGTTGAACCAGGGCCGCCGCGGCGCGGCCGTGCGCGAAGCACAATTCAAAGTCACCAAGCTCATCAACGAGCACGCCCAACAGCAGGACATGGTCCGCGAGGAAGTGCAGGTCGCCCATGCCCGTGTGGAGGCGAGTCGCCAGGCGGCGGCGCTCTACATCAGCCGGGTTCTGCCCGCCGCCGAAGCCAACTTGGAAGCCGCGCGCGCCGCCTACATCGCGGGGTCGATCGACTTTTCAAGCCTGATGTCCGCGCGGCGTGAATTCATCATGCAACAGATCGGCCACCAACGAACGCTGGTCGAGTACCACCGCAGTCGGGCCGACCTGGAACGGGCCGTCGGCAGTCCGCTGCATGACTCGGACACGACTGTTGAATCATCGCTCCCTCTCAGCGAGTGAAACCCGACGCGCAGGTTTTCTCTGGTGGACACTGCTGCCATCGTTTCACCCGGAGCCAGCGCCGTCGGCGTAGTGGGCCAGCGCCCAATGGCACTCACTTTGAGCGGCACGGCGCTAGCCGCCGGTGTGATGGAGTTGAGATTCCAAGCAAAGAACCGGCGGCTAGCGCCTTGCCGCTCAATCGGCGAATGACAAAGTCAGTGCCATTGGGTCAGTGCCCCCGATGGTGTCGCCGTGGTTCCGCGTCACTGTCAACACGGCCGATCGTCACACCGACCGACTGCCGCGATCCCGCAATTCATGGGCGCGGCGTGGCGTGACGGAACCCAAACGAACTGTGTATTCTGAGCGCGTCACATCCATCCAAAGGCGGCGCGCATGGGTCTTGCCTCGGTCTTCAAGCTGAGCATCTACGTTCTGACCGGCTTTGTCGGCCTGGCACTCGGTATGGCTGAGTATGGTCCCGTCCCGTTCGTGTCGCTCCCCATCACGATCTTTTCGTACTGGTGGTGCGAGGTGGGAGCGGAGCGGGGCTTTTTCGCCCGGCGCGGGATGGGTGAGACACTGGCCCGCGTGCTGGGGTTTCTCGCGCTGCT
>JANMLE010000178.1:0-2115 GCA_031372385.1 Planctomycetota bacterium
ATTAATGAGCGCGTAATAATTTTGGCGGGGTACAATGTTGGGGCGCCGCGCCCCCCCCTTCTGGAGGGGGTTTTGTTGGCGTTTTTCACCCCCGTCCCGCTTCCTGCGGGGCGCGGCTCTGCCACCCAATGTGGCACGGACTTGAACCAGGCCAGAAAGATGAACGCCGACCGCCCAGCGACTGGAGGCCAGCGTCGGTGACTTGGGCGCTGCTGAGCTTGCCGATGGTGATCGTCCCCCAAGCACCGAACTGCTGCGCCCGGATGATTCATGAGGAACCACGGGAAACCCAGCGCAGCTTCACTTCGTTCAGCCGCAACAAAAGGGGAAAAAGAATCGCCAAGTCGTGGTATGGCACAGGAGAAAGGAAAGCCCAGAGGAAACCACGGAAGCCACGGAAGGACACGGAATCGGAACAAGGCGACCAGTCGTCAGCAATCCTCTGTTCGGCACCCCTCAGGTCATTCTTCTTCTCTCTCCCACATTTTTCCGTGAATTTCCGTGCCTTCCGTGGTTCCTGTCCTTCGCCTCTTGCGGCATTTCACCTTCGTCAAGAATCTGCGCGCCCCGCGAAGAAGCCAAACGTTAGTAGTACGGAAATTCACGGCAGTGGAAGAGTTGCAAAATATCGCCCGCTTGCACTTCGTCTGTTGAGTAGGACGAGATGCTTTCACGCAACTTCTGACTCTACTTCCCTTCCGTGAACTTCCGTGTTTTCCGTGGTGACAAATCTGGGTTCGGCCACTCGGCGGACGGTGGGTTGCGGAACGGTCCGCCAAATCAGACGATTGGCGCTGGCATCACGCGGTCGTCCTCAAAGGGCATGCTCGATGTCTGTCAGAAGTTGGGGTCTCCCCGAAATGGTTCGGGAGGACAGCGCGGCGACCAGTTCCCGAACCTCAAACTGTGGTGAGTCCCATGCGTCCACTTGCACTGCACTGCGTCATACTTCTTGAAGTCGTCCTGGTTGGTACGGTCTCCGCCCAAGAGCCGGCGTATGTGAATCCTCTGCCCGCCGATCCGCCTTACTTTCGGGTGCGCTATGAAGGTTCGACGCAGCCGGGCGAACTGGTCTATCCCGCGAGCTTCACGGTTTGGATTCCGCCGGAGGTCAAGACGCTGCGCGGGTTGATCGTGCATCAGCACGGTTGCGGCGAAGGCTCGTGCAAGTCGGGACAGACCGGCGCGTTCGATTTGCACTGGCAAGCCTTGGCGAAGAAGCACGGCTGCGCGTTGCTGAGTCCCGTGTATGAGCAGCCGGAGAAAGCCAACTGCCAGTTGTGGTGCGATCCCCGCAATGGCTCGGACGCGGTGTTTCAGAAGTCTCTCACCGAGCTGGGCGCGAAGTCGGGTCATCCCGAACTGGCCACCGTCCCGTGGGCGCTCTGGGGACACAGCGGCGGAGGACATTGGGCGGGCGGCATGACGTTGCTGCATCCCGATCGAGTGGCCGCGGCGTGGCTCCGTTCGGGAGTGCCGCCGACCGTCGCCGCCGAAGGGAAGCCCGCGCCCTACACCATTTCCGAAGCCGCCTGCCAAGTCCCCGTCATGGTGAATCTCGGCACGAAAGAAGGGGTCACGGATAAGGAAAGTCGCTTCGCCGGAGTGTGGCCGGGGAACGAAGCGTTCTTTCATGCGGTGCGGGCCAAAGGGGGACTCATCGGCGTGGCGATCGATCCGTTGTCGAGCCACGACTGTGGCAACCAGCGCTATCTGGCGATGCCGTGGTTTGATGCCTGTCTGACCGCGCGGTTGCCTGCGAAGAGCAGCGATCCGCTGAAACCGATGGTGGGCACAGACCACTGGATCGCTCTGCTGAATGCGGAAGGTGCGACTGTCGGGGCTCCCGTCCCGGCAGCGAAGTTTTCAGGCCCCGTGGAGAAATCCGTCCTGGAGAAATCGGTGTGGTTGCCAAACGAGTCCGTGGCAACTGCATGGACGCAGTACGTCAAAGACTCTGTGGTTTCCGACACGACGCCTCCGCCCGCTCCGACGAACCTGCGCGTCTCCGGCAACGTGCTGACGTGGTCCGCCGACGCGGACCTCGAAAGCGGTCTCGCCAGTTTCGTCATCGAGCGTGACGGGCACTTCCTCGCCAACGTCCCCGAGCAGGGC
>JANMLE010001336.1:0-5382 GCA_031372385.1 Planctomycetota bacterium
AGGAAGAATTCGCCCTGGCCGAAGAATTCCTAAACACGCTAAAACACGAACTCTCACACCGCCTGAATTGCTCTACCGAAGTCCTCACCATTCCAGGCAATCATGACCTAGACCTTAGCGGCGATCAGGCGGCACGCGACCAAATCCTTGAGAGTATTTCGGCAGCGACTCTGCCCGCACCCTCGCTCGTCAAAATGGTTTTGCAACCGCTCGCCAACTATTTCTCGTTCGCTGCCGCAGTTGCCGCTCCAGACCGGACGCTGACACCCGATGATCCATTCTTCCGCACGGTGCGAATCGTTTCTTCGAGTGGCACACTGGATTTGCATCTTGTCAACACGGCCTGGATGTGTCGCAGAAAGCAATCGCCAGGAGCCCTTTTTTTTCCAATAGAAACGTTTGCCGATACTTCCCAGCCACCACCGACGTATTCAATCTCGGTTCTCCATCATCCATTCAACTGGTTCAGCCAGCCGTCAACGATGCGCCCACTGTGCGATAAGGTCGAGCACAGCAGCGACATGATAATCACGGGTCACGAACATGGAAACAACGCATACTCCAAGCTTCCATTCGGAACGTTAGGTGTTCTTCAGTATATTGAAGGTGGAGTATTACAGGAGCGAGAAGATCGCACGCTTTCATCATTTGCAGTGTTATTGATCGACTTTGAACAAAAGCGACAACGGATCGTACGCCTCGCCGCCAGAACGGACGGAGTTTACGTTAGACAACCTGGCTCCGACACTACGTCCCTTCGCGTAAACATAAGTCGCAAAGATAGGCGATTCCAAATCACGCCCGCGTTTCGTGAGTTTCTTGATGACCCTGATTTGCCGTTGGCTGACTCGAAACAGAGAGTACTTCGTCTGCTTGACATATTTACGTACCCGGATTTGAAGGAAATGACCGTTTCCGACGTGAATCTCCAATGGAAACGAGTAAAAGGCCAAGATGTAGTTGCAACTCTGCTGACAAGAAAGGCAGCCCTAATTGCCGGGAGTCCTAAATCGGGAAAGACGAGCCTGGCGAAACGCTTAGTCGCCGATTTCCTAAGCAATGGAAAGTTACCGCTGTTCATTGATGGTGCTCAAATCAAGGAGCCCATAACGGATCTCGTTGCCCGAATCGAAGTGAACAAGGCAATCAAAGAGCAATACTCCGATGCAAGCGTAGAGGCGTATGAGCAATGCGGCGACGGATACCGTGTCTTGGTTGTAGACAACATTAACGCAATCGACGATTCACAGGGAGCGAGGGAAACATTCCTAAACTGGGTAGATGCACGATTCGATTTGATTGTCGCGTTTGCAGACGACGAGTTCGTAGTGGAGCAACTTCACAGTGCCCGCCAATCGGCCGGACGGATGGTCGATTACGATTCTTTTCACATTTGTGAATTCGGCTATCTTGGTCTTGAGGAATTTGCGAAACGATGGATGTCATGCACGCGCAATAGCGGCGCACCGAGAAACGACGAAGTGCGTGGCATTTGCAAGACCGTCGGCCAATTACTGCAGACAAATGCCCTTCCACATCATCCGTGGGTATTGATTGTACTTCTTCAGTCAGCCGCCACTGACGGGCGAGACATCGCTGTGAAAAACGGATCCTGCGGACACTTGTTTCAGGCAATTGTCACAACGGCACTCTCCCGATCTCGCGAGCATGCAATTGATATCGAGACGAAGTACGTGTATCTGTCGGAACTTGCGTATCGGATGTACGTCGGCGGTGAGACGGTATTCGACGACTCGCAGGCGCGCCATTTCCATGACGCGCACTGCGACAAATTCGATCTGGACTTGACGTTCGGTCAAATGTTTCACGATCTCGCCTACGTCAACATTCTTCGCATCGACGGTGGGCGGGTATCTTTTAGGACGAAGTATTCGTTTTGGTTCTTCATTGCACGTCATGTTTCCCGTCATTTGCATGAAGATTCGGGCCGCGCAATGCTATCGCAATTGCTTGAGGGATTGCACCATGAAGACACAGCCAATGTCTTCGTGTTCTTGGCGTATTTGTCTAATGACCCACAAGTGCTCGGTTCAATTGTAGACAAGGCGAGAACACTTTTCGGTGACGCACCAGTTGCAGATCTGGAGAAAGACGTCGAGGGTCTGAATTTCTTGCAACGCGAGGAGTTCAGAATACGTTTTGAAAGTATTGATCCTGAAGAGAACCGGCGGCGGATGTTAGAAAAGCGGGACGAAGCGATCTTTCAACGCGACGTTGGCGCAACCGATGGGCGACGTATCGAGACGAGGGCTCCGGAAGCCGGCGTCACTGTGGATGAGTTTAAGAGATACATGTGGACGCTTCAGGCGAGCATGAAGACCATTGATATTCTTGGGCAGGTGTTACGAAATGGGGCAGGATCAATCGCGGCGGACGAGAAACAAACAGTCGTTGAGGAGATGTATCAGCTTGCGCGGCGTTTGATTGGGGCGTTGCTTAGAGACCTGTCAGGCCAACTGAAGGAGTGGTGTTTGGCGCTTTGGAAGCACTTCGAAGAACGTTTTCCCGAAGAGACGACGCAGGTGCGGCTTGATCGAATCATTAATCAGATTACCCATACACTTTGGCGCGTCACTTACTGCGTCGTGAGGCGAGTATCGCAGTCGGCTGCACATGAGGCGTTGCGTCGCACATTTGAAAAGGTTCTGGTGTCGGATCGAAGTCTGCCAAATCGGCTGTTTGATTTTTCAATCAAACTTGATGCAGGGAGAGGATTGCCGTCCAACGAGGCGATAGAACTGTTTAACGATGCGACCGGAAATTTCATCGTGAGGGCAGTTGTCAAGGCCCTGGCCGTAAATCACATGTCTCTTCATAAGGTAGATGTCAGTCAACAACAACATCTTTGTAAAAAACTAGACATCATTCTGGAGGACCGAACAATGGATCCCCAAGCGAAAAAGACGCGGATGTTGGCGTCTGCGGAAGATGGGGAAATGCGGAATAGAAAGCGGGATGAGACTCGGAAGCGCAAAAAGGACGAAAGAAAGCGGCGAAGAAAATAAGTTGTTGATTGCGTGCAGTATGTGTCTCCAATCATCGGCGAGTTTGAAGATGCGCGAAAGGTGATTTGTGATGTCGTCAAATACCTTGTGTCGTTGCAATTCGTTATGAATCTCCGGCGGCGGGCGGGACCAACGGGAAGCCCCGGCCGTTTGGCGCGTGGCCCGTACCCGCGTTCATCGATGAAATTGACCGTCAAAGAATTTGATTTGGGTTTGGTAGGTGCGAGGATTCGCGAAGAGCTCCAGTCCCAGTTACCCTCCCGCAATGACTACTCACGGCACTCCGAGGCGATGCGGCGATAGGTGGCGCGGGCTTTTTCGAACGTGCGCAGCGCTTCGGCGCGGTCTGCTTCGGGGATGACCTTTTGGCGGTTTTTCCACAGCAGGTCGATGACCTCGTCGCACCAGCGGGCGCTGTCGCGGGAGGCTCGGATTGGCTGGTTGGCCACGAGGACGTTGACCGGGTTGGTGTGCAACTGCGGGAAGTGTCGCAGGGCGATCCAACTGCTGCGGGGGATCTTGACGTCAAACGTCAGGTCGTGCGGCTGGCCATCCGCCGGGACTTTTTGCGAGGCGACGGGTTGGCCGTTGACGATGATCTCGACCAGTCGCTCGCCGCCGGTGATCAGTCGGTCGGTGCGTGGCCCGTGCAGTTCGACGGTGTCTCCCACCAGTCGTTGTCCGGCCGGGGGAATGACCGTTCCCTGGGCCACGGTTTCCGGAGTCTGTGGTGCGAAGCTGACTTTGGCGGTGATGGTCACGGAGCCGCTTTCGGAAAGCTTCACGTCCTCAAATCCCGGTGCGTTGCCGTTCACGCGGAAATCGAGGGCGTGGGCGAATCCGTCGGACACATACGACCGTCCCTTGGCGAGACCGTCGCACCACGCGCCGAATTCGAGAGGATCGGTCCCCTCGCCCCGGCCTTGTGGGGAGAGGGCTTGGTTGAGGGGTGCTTCGCCTGTCCCCTCGCCCCTCGCCTTGGAGGGGAGAGGGTTAGGGTGAGGGGTTTCTTCTGTCTTCTTGGCGTCCTCGCCATTCGGCCCCCTCACCCTAGCCCTCTCCCCCGAAGACGGGGGCGAGGGGACAAGACTGACCTTCGCGGTTGGCACACCGAGTTGCACGTAGACTCGACCCTGTCCGACGCGGCGGCTGCTCATGCAAGGGAAGTCGGTTTCGCCGCTGACCTTCAACGGGAAGCCGCAGTTCAGGATGTGATACCACGTGTTCCATTCCTGGATGCGGCGCGTGTCCATCGCGCTGATGAAGTCGCAGACTCCTTCGGCGGTGGAGACGCAGATTTCCATCGCGCCGACGCCGTTCATTTCGGGGATCGCCAGATTCGGCAGACGATCGGCCGCGCGGTGGTGGCTGTCGGTGAGTTCGGACTCATTCAGTGAGCCATCGGCGTTGGCATCGATGGTCGCGAACGGTTCGGGAAGCAGCGCCGCAGCGGCTTCATCCGGCGTGAGCGAGCCGTCCTGACTGCTGTCCCATTTGGCGAGCAATCGTTTTGCCGCGGGAACCGGTTCGATCGCGAGGCCGCTGGCCGAGTGGGCGTATCCGGTCACGCCTCCCTGGGCCTTGGCCCAGCGCATGACGGGGGTCGTCCACATCGGCCAGCCCTTGGTCTCGGTCCCGTCCGAACCGGGATACGTCTGGTCCTGCAGGTTCAGCAGGCAGACATGACCGAACGCCTGCGACCCGAAGCCGCTGATCTCCAGGTCATACTTCAGCAGCGTCAGCGGGTCGCTGAGGTTGTGCGGCTTGGACGCGAAGAACTGCCGCTGGAACCGGTAGCACGGTCCCCACGTCAGCACGCAGCCGACATTGAGCGCCTCACCCTTTACCTGGCGAAACATGTCTTCGGGGGTGACCCCTTCGGTGGGTGACGTGTAATGAGCACACCCCGCCGCGTGGATGTGGTGGTCGCCCGAATAGAAACCGAAGTCGCGCGGGTTGACCCAGCGTCGGAGTCGGATGTTGACGTGGGGTTGACTCAACTGCTTCGAGTCTGTCATTGGTACAAACGAAACCTTTCCGTCCGACCGGACGATGAGAGAGGACTGTCCCACCCAGTACTCGGGGCCGCGTCCGGATTGCACGAGGAATTCCCCCGGCGGAAGCAGCACGGTTTCCCCGTCGGCCCGGTAGATTTGCGGTTGAAAGAAGAAGTCGGGCGCCAGCCGTTTGGCCTGCGGTGGATAGATCCGACCGTGCTTGTCCTGGATCACCAATGCCGCGGTGGTGGGTGAGCCGTCGTGGTCTCGCACGGTCAGTCGCACCGGGATGGCGGGTTGAATCTGGAACAGCACGGCGGTCTCGCCGCGCGAACCCAAGTCTTGCTCGCTGTCACCCA
>JANMLE010000197.1:0-5174 GCA_031372385.1 Planctomycetota bacterium
CGCTGATCCCCGCACTCAGTCGGTTTGCCGACGTGTTGAAGGCCAAGGCGCAGCGGTGGGACAAGATCATCAAGATCGGCCGCACGCATCTGGCCGATGCCACGCCGTTGCGACTGGGCCAGGAGTTCGGCGGATTCTCGCGCCAGCTTGAACTGAGCGTCGGCCGCGCGCAGCGGGCGCTCGACGCGGTCCTCGAACTCCCCGTCGGTGGGACCGCGGTGGGATCGGGCATCAACACGCATCCCGAGTTCGGACGCCGCACGTGTGAGGCGCTGGCCGGCGAAACGGGACTCGGGTTTGTCGAGGCCGTCAACCACTTCGAAGGGAACGCGCAACGCGATGGGCTGGTCGAATGCCACGGGCAGTTGCGCGTCATCGCCACGACGCTGTTCAACGTCGCCAACAACATCCGCTGGCTCGGTTCCGGGCCGCGCTGCGGCTTTTTTGAAATCATCCTGCCGGACCTGCAACCCGGCAGTTCGATCATGCCCGGCAAGGTCAACCCGGTCATGTGTGAAAGCCTGATGCAGGTGGCGGCGCGGGTCATCGGCAACGATCAGACCGTCGCCTTCAGCGGTGCCACCGGCGGCCAGTTCCAGCTCAACATCATGATGCCGATCATGGGTCATGCGACGCTCGAGTCCGTCGCGCTGATGGCCCAGGGGACGACGGCGTTCATCGATCTGTGTGCCCTGGACATGGAAGCCAACGGCGAAATGTGCGAGGCCGGTGTCGAACAGAGCCTGGCCATGTGTACCAGCCTGAACCCGCACATCGGATACGAAAAGGCCGCGGCCCTCGCCAAGGAGGCGTTCAAGTCGGGCAAGACGATCCGCGAGCTCTGCCGCGAACAGAACATCCTGCCGGAAGACCAACTGACCAAGGCGCTCGATCCGTGGAGCATGACCGAGCCGCACGCCTGATAGCCGGTTGATGAACACGTGGCACGGGCGGCCCGCCTGTGCTTTCGCGCAGGAAATGCAAGCAGGCGAGCCGCCTACTCCACGACTTGCAACAGACTGCCAAACCCCGATTGAGGACCGAAGATGAAACGCCCCTCCAAACTGGGAACGCTTGCCCTGTCGATCTATCTGATTGGTTCCGGCGCGCTGCCCATCCTGCACCTGGGTTCATCAACCACGGATGCCATCCTGCACATTGCCGCGTTGGCGGCTGGCGTGTTGATCTGGATGGATCGATGACGACCGGCGCGATCCCACCGAGAGAAGGTCATACCTCCCGCGGCCGATGATGAGTCGTTTAACCGCGTGGGCATCGCCCCGCGCGTGATTGGTATCCCACGCACAAGACGCGCGGGGCGATGCCCACGCGGTTAAACGAAAACGTCTCACTCTTGGCCGTGTGAGGCATAAGACTCCGGTGTGACCACGTTCGCGACCGCTCGGCATTGACACTCGAACCTTTCCGGACCAATGTCTGTCCCCGAAGGAACCGCCGGGCGGGATTTATCGACGCGATTCAAGGGAAAGACAGATCAATGGGCTGGGAAGCGATTCTGGTAATGGCGGTGGTGATCGTGATGGTGGTGGCGCTGGCCATGGAATGGGCCCCCCCCGACCTGTTGACCATTGGCTGCCTGTTGACCCTGGTCTCCAGCCAGGCGGTATTTGGAACCTCCAAGCTGCCGGATGTGAAGGTCGCGTTTCAAGGTTTCAGCAGCCCGTCACTGATCACCATCGGCGTCCTGTTTGTGATTGTCACGGGACTGATGCAGACCGGTGCGATGGGGCTGCTGACAAGTCGTTTCATCGGTCGGCCGAAGTCGGTGACGAGCGCCCAGATCCGGCTGCTGTTTCCGGTGACGTTCCTGAGCGCGTTCCTGAACAACACGCCGATCGTCGCGATGTTCATGCCGGTGGTTGACGACATCTGCAAACGGACGCGGATCAGTCCCTCGAAGCTCTACATGCCGATGGCGTTCGCGGCAACGTTCGGCGGGGTCTGCACGCTGATCGGGACGAGCACCAATCTGGTCGTCAAGGCCAAGATGGAAACGGAGGGCCTGCCGGCGATGGGATTCTTCGACATCACCTGGATCGGCGTGCCGTGCGCGCTGGGTGGAGTCATTTTCATGCTGCTGTTCAGCCAGAAACTGCTGCCGGACCGCAAGCCGGCAATCAGCCTGAGCGACGACCTGCGGCAATACACTGTCGAAATGCTCGTGCAGCCCGGCGGACCGCTGGTCAACAGCACGATCCGCGAAGCGGGACTGAGAAGCCTGCCGGGGTTGTATCTGGCGGAGATTGAACGCGGCGGCGAATCGCTGCCGGCGGTCGCCCCCAACGAACGGTTGCAGGCGAACGACCGCCTCGTCTTTGTCGGGATCATCGAGTCGGTGGTGGACCTCCGGAAGACGCGCGGCTTGGTCCCGGCCACCGACCAGGTCTTCAAGCTGAACACGCCCGCGTCCCACCGCTGCCTGATGGAGGCGGTCGTCTCCAACCGCTGCCCGATCATCGGCCAGACGATTCGCGACGGCCAGTTCCGTTCGCGCTACAACTCGGCCGTGATCGCCGTGGCCCGTGACGGCAAGCACATTCCCGGCAAGATCGGCGACATCGTCCTGCAACCGGGCGACACGCTGTTGCTGGAGGGGCATCCCGACTTCGCCGTGCAGCAGCGGAACTCCAGCGATTTCTTCCTGGTCAGCCACGTTGAGAACTCCGCGCCGATCCATCACGACCGGTCGTGGATCGCGATCGCGATCCTCGGCGGCATGATCCTGCTCGCCTCGCTGATCAGTCGCGAAGCGGCGGACGGCAAACCCGCCGTCGACTTTCTGCTGCCGGCCGCGCTGATCGCGGCGCTGGCCATGATCGTCACGCGCTGCTGCACTGGAACGCAGGCGCGGCAGTCGATCGACTGGTCCGTGCTGATTGTCATCGGCGCATCGCTGGGGATTGGCGAGGCGATTTCGCTGAGTGGAGCGGCCAAGTATTTGTCTTCACAATCGATCGCGCTTTGCGGCGACAACGCCTGGCTGCAACTGGCCGTCATCTACTTCCTGACGATGATCCTGACGGAGTTGGTGACCAACAACGCCGCCGCCGTGCTGATGTTCCCGCTGGCACTGGCGGTTTCCAAGACGCTGGGTGTCAGCCACATGCCGTTCATGATCGCGATCATGATCGCCGCGTCGATGGGGTTTGCCACACCGTTCGGATACCAGACCAACCTGATGGTCTACGGACCGGGCGGTTACAAGTTCCGCGACTATCTGGCGGTCGGCATTCCACTCGACCTGCTGATGATGGCGATTACTGTGGCGCTGACGCCGTTCGTGTTCGCGTTCTGAACGTTTGTGTTCGCCTCCTGAAGCAGGATGGATTTTCAATCCGTCCGGTCACACGGCATCCTGCGGCTCGCTTGCGAACTTCCAAGTTTTGAAGTGGCACAGTTCTCGTTCTTCACCCCGAAGGGGTCACGGAAACCAGCCTGGGGCAAGCGACCAGCGGGAGCGCCGCCCCAGGAAAACAGGCGTCAGTGTGTTGTGCCCTGAAAGGGCCCCGGAAACATTGACAGGTTCCTCCGCTCTTTCAGAGCGATTCGATCTCACCGTCTCGACGACCCAGGGCGGCGCTCCGAAGCGTCGCTGGCCCTGGGCTGGATTCCGAAACCCCTTCGGGGATAACGCCGATTTCGCAACTTCGAATCGTCCCAGTCAACTCGACAACGGACTCACCAGGAAACGAAAACGGCCGTGACTTGCCGCAGTCCAATCCCTGGTGCAGATGAAGACGGCGGAACACCCCGATCGCGCCTCACCGGCGCCAGCAGCGTCTCCAGAGCGCTCCCAGCAGCAGTCCGATCGCGTCCCATTTGGTGACCTTGGGGCGGGTCTCCCAGACGCGGTGGCCGATCCCCTCGATCCGCTGCAGGATTCGCAGGCCGCCGCGGGCGAACAGGTCGATGTCGACCTGCAACCGACCAGGCAAATGTTCGATCAACGGCAGCCCGTCCGTCAGGAATCTCCGGGCGCGGTCCACTTCGAACGTCATCAGTTCAATGAACGCCGGATTGCTGACGCGCGCGTCAAAGTCTTCGCGACGATAGCCGAACCGCTCGCAATCTTCGCGCGGCAGATAGATCCGGCCGATGTCGAAATCGCGGGCAACATCCTGCCAAAAGTTGGCGAGTTGCAGGCCCGTGCAGATCGAATCCGACCACGCCACATTCTGCTCGTTGAATGAGCGGCACAGATGCAGCACCAGCCGTCCGACGGGATCGGCGCTGCGCCGGCAGTAGTCGCGCAACTGGTCGAACGTGTCGTACTCGACGATCGTCTGGTCCTGCGCGAAGGCCGAGATCAGATCCGCGAACGGCTGCTGCGGAATCGAGAACTGATCGATCGTCCCGCGCAGGGCGACAAACACCGGATGCCGCAACTGCCCCGTGTAACACGCTTCCAATTCGCCACGCCACCAGCTCAGTAGTTCGAGCGACTTGGCGGTGTCGCCAACTTCGTCACCCAGATCATCCGCCCAGCGGCAGTAGGCGTACACGTTGTAGAAATGCTGGTGCAGCCCCTTCGGCAGCAGCCACGACACGAGCGGAAAATTCTCGTAATGCGACGTCGCCAGCGTGCGGCAATAGGCTTCGGCGTCGGAACGAGTGGGGGTGGCCTGTGACGATTGCGGCCCCCACAGTTCGAGGTCTCTCGAAAACAATCTGCTGCTCCTCACTGAAGAATCCGCCTGTTTTCGCTATGATACCGGCCCTGAGGACCGGCTGCGCGGCAGGAGTCTCGCCGTTGACAGCGGGGTGGACAAGGTGGGACGGGCACTCTTGCCCGTCGGTTTTCTTGGCAAAAGACGGGCAAGCATGTCTGCCCCGACCTTTGAACTGTAGTCCCGTCGCTCTGCCGACGGGACCGCTGTGGAGATGGCAAACAGACGTGTCGGACGTGCGTTGTGGCACGTCCCGCCGACGGAGCGGCGGGACCACAGTAGTCTTGAGTCCCTGGAACCCTGGCGAGTTGCCCACGAGGCATCCGCTGTTCGAGAAGTACAGACATGTCCGTTCCGAAAGTGGCCATTGTCGGCCGGCCCAATGTGGGCAAAAGCTCGATCATGAACTGGTTGGCGCACAAGCGCGTCTCCGTCGTCGATCCGATGGCCGGCGTCACGCGCGATCGTGTCACGTACCTGATGCAT
>JANMLE010000198.1:0-7534 GCA_031372385.1 Planctomycetota bacterium
CCTTCAATTCGCTGTCGATCTCTCCGTCAGGACGAAGAGGCGACAGCGAATTGAGGGAGACCGCGAATGGGACGCGTGGGGACATCGCTGGATTGCGGACTAATGCACGATGGAGCTCTTCCCCTTCCGGTAGACAATGGAAGCCGACAGCGTGGTGTTCGCGTGGGGAAAGAAGGTGACCGAACTGATCGCCGAATACGGCGCAACCGCGCGGATCTTGAACATCAACAATTCGTTCGCCGGACTCGACAGGTCGAAACTTGATCCCGCGTTGGAGCCCTCGGCATGGGTGATCGTGATCGTCACCTTGCTGCCGTCGATTTGTTCCGCCGACAGAAAGTTCTGGATATCCTTGACCACCTTCTGGTTGATCGTCTGGCCCGATTGGAGCCGTTTGGAATAATCCATGGTCGCCAGCCGGCCCGCCTCCCGCAGTGAGGTTGTGAGCGTTTGCGCCGCGGAGATCTGCATGCCGGCCTGAATCGTGCCCATCGCCAGGGTGATGAACAGGGGGACGATCATCGCAAATTCAACGGTGGCCGCGCCACCGCGCTCCGGATGCCACCGGGCGGCGTGTGGCGGAATCGACAAACGAAAACGGTTTCTCATGCTCGCCGTGTCTCTACTCGTGCCGCAGTACCGACTGGCCGGTCACGGTGCGGTTCTTCACCCAGAAGGGGGGCAGCAACGCAACTTGGTTGTACGGAACGGTGACTTGAACGATGTACAGATGCCCCTGCTCGATGGTCGACAGTTCGACGGTCGGCAGGGTGCTGTAGTTGATGGATCCCGGTTTCACCGTGGCCGTGTCGAAGACGCTTGCGTCACGAACCAGGACCGTGGCTTTGCTGACCTTGATGGCCGACGCGACGATCTGCTGCACGCGCGCCTGGACCTGGGCCGAGGTGACACCCTGCGCGGCGCCATACCGGGCACCACTTTTTGCGGCCGCCTTCAGCATGTGCGACACAAACAGAACGTGGCTGAATTCCATCAGGGCCGCGAGGAACATGATGAAAAACGGCATTGTCAGCGCCACTTCAACCGCGGAACTGCCGCGGCGGCGCAAAGGTCGTTTGAGATTTGGAGTTGTCGCTTGCCGCATTCTTGATTCCGCCCGGGGGCAACCACCGCGTGGGGACAAATTGCATCGCCTGATGCATTCGTACTCTAGGTCGCGTTTTTCGGGATGACGGAAGGATTGTCCAAGAAGTTGCCGGTTTCTTGAGTCTGAGAGATCGCCCGACTGCGGGTGACGTTCGACATGCCTCCGGCCAATTCCGCATCCACCTCGCGCGTCCCGAAGTGAGGCGTTTCCGTTTAACCGCTACGCCAACGGCTTGCGCGCAGGTGAGAGCGAACCGTTGTTCTCGCGCACGCCGTTGGCGTTGCGGTTAAACATCTCACTCATGTCCGTGTGCGGGAGTAGTGGCCGCCAAAAATCCAACCTGCGATCTCGTGGCATTCCCGAACTCGCCCCGTCCCTGATATGGTGAGGCCCTCCGCCCGTGACCGCTTCCCACTGGAAAACGCACCGATGTTCACGCCACAACATTCCGCGATCGAAACCGCCTTCCGTCACAAATTCCCCAAGTCCAGCCTGCTGTACGACCGGGCCAAACAGGTATTTCCCAGCGGTGTGACACACGACGGCCGGTATCTGGAACCGTTCCCGGTCTACGTCACCGAAGCCAGTGGATCGCGCAAGACCTCCACCGAGGGGGAGTCGATCATCGATTACTGGGTGGGACACGGGGCGCTGCTGCTGGGACACGCCTTCCCGGCGGTCGTCCAGGCCGTGCAGCGGCAGATGGCGCTCGGCACCCATTTCTCGGCCTGCCACGAACTGGAACTCGACTGGGGCGAGCGTGTCCAACGGATGGTCCCGTCCGCCGAGCGACTGCGGTTCACGAACAGCGGCACCGAGGCGACGTTGATGGCGGTCCGCGTCGCGCGCATCGTGACCGGACGCGAAAAGGTCGTGAAGTTCATCGGCCATTTTCACGGCTGGCACGATTCGCTCGTGCTGGCCGCCTACGCCCCCTACAACACCGCCGACTGGTCGATGCCCGGTGTCACCGTCGGGGTGCAGAATGACTCGGTCGCCATCGCTCCCAACGACTTGGATCTGGTCGAACGAACCTTTCGCGAACATCGTCCCGGCTGCTGCATCATCGAAGGGACCGGCGGACATTGGGGACTGGTCCCGGTGCGGGGCGAATTCCTGGCCGGTCTGCGCGAGCTCTGCACGCGACACGGCGTCCTGCTGATTCTCGACGAAGTGATCTCGGGCTTCCGCGTCCATCCCGGTGGCTCGCAGGCACACTACGGCGTGACCCCCGATCTGACGACGCTCGCCAAGATCCTGGCGGGGGGATTGCCGGGCGGCGCGCTCGCCGGGCGCGCAGACCTTCTGGACGTGATCGCGTTCGGCAACCGTTACGGCAAGAAGATGAAACACCCCGGCACCTACAACGGCAACCCGCTGTCGGCCGCCGCGGGTTGTGCCGCGCTGGATGCGATCGCCGACGGCACAGCCTGCCGCCGCGCCACCGATTCAGCCCGCGAACTGCGACGCCGATTGAATGAACTCTTCGCCCGCAGGAACGCGCCGTGTGTGGCGTATGGCGAGTTCTCGATGATCCACATCCTGCCGAATTACAACGGCCCGCGGCCGACCTCAGACGACTTCATTCCCGGCGGCGGCGATTATCGAATACTCGATGCGGAACAACCCGCGGCTCTCAAGCACGCCTTTCGCTGCGCGCTGCTGCTGGGCGGAGTGGACTGGTTCGGCTGGAGCGGCATGACCTCGGTGGCACACACGACCGAGGATCTCGACCAGACCGTCGCCGCGTTCGATCAGGCGCTGGATCTGCTGGTTGCCACGAAAGGCGAGCGGCAGGAAATAGTTTCCCCGCCACCGGGCTTGCCCCGGTGGCTCGACGGCTTTTGCACTACTGATTTTGCTGCGGTACGCGAGTAGTGCAAAAGCCGTTGAACCACCGAGGTGAACTCGGTGGCGGGGTATGTTTAGAGTTGCCGTTCGCCTAACAGCCTGGTGTGACTCTTGCGGATCGCGATTTTTCATTGATGCCCCCCTCGTTCGAAACCCCACACCCTGATGGACGATCCCATCGCCAGTCCCGAATCACCGTCGGCGCCGGACCACCTGCGGCGCGATCTGTTCCGACTGGCGTTGCCGGTGTTGGCGGAACAACTGCTCGTGTTTTTTGTCGGCTTCTACGACGTGTATCTGGCTGGCTTGTTGGGGAAGGAGGAAACGTCGGCGATCGGCCTGGCATCGTACGTGTCGTGGCTGGCGCACCTGATGTTCAGCCTGGTCGGCAGCGGCACCGCGGCCATCGTGGCGCGGACGTGGGGAGCGGGGCACTTCGACGACGCGCGCCGCATCGTAGCCCGTTCGTTGACCATTACGATTCTGTTTGCCGCCGGAGTCTTTCTGTTCCTGCAGGGACTGGCGAGTCTCTTTCCCCTGTTGTTGAAAATGGAGGGAGAGCAGCGGCAGATTGCCGTCGAATACCTGCGTTTCGACGCCTGCGGCCAGTTCTTCGCCGGGTGGACGCTGATCGGGGCGGCCGCACTGCGCGGCGCGGGTGACATGCGCACGCCGCTGCTGGTGCTGACGGTCACCAATGTCGTCAACGTCCTGGTTTCCACCGGCTGCGTGTGGGGTTGGGGACCGCTGCCCGAGATGGGGGTCACCGGCATCGTGGCGGGGACCGTGACGGCGCACATCTGCGGTGCCGCCGTCATGACCGCCATGCTGTTTTCAGGGGCCTCGCGAATCCAGGTGCGGCTGTCCGAATTCCAGTTTCATCGCGAGACCATTCAGCGCATCCTGCGGGTCGGCGGCCCGGCCGCTCTCGGCGGGATGGCCACGTTCGCGGGGCATTTCTCGTTCCTGATGGTCATCGCCCGACTCTCGCCCACCGGTTTTGATGGGGCCACGTTCGCCGCCCATGTGGTGGGTGTTCGGGTGGAATCGCTGTCGTATCTGCCGGTCGAAGCGTTCGGAATCGCCGCCGCCACACTGGTCGGCCATTCGCTGGGTGCCGGTCGCGTCGATCGCGCCCGGCGCGTCGCCCATGAAGCCCTGCGCCAGTGCGTGGGCTATGCCGGGTTGATGATGCTGCTCTTCTTTTGTTTCGCCCCCGAGATCTACGCCCGGATGCAGTCCAGCCCCGATGTTGCGCTGGTGGGCGTTCCCGCGTTTCGACTGATGGCCCTCTACCAGATTCCGAACGCCGTGCTGATCATCTACCTGAATGCGCTGCGCGGTGCCGGCGACACACGGTTCCCGATGCTCTGCTCACTGGTCGGCAACCTGTGCGTCCGGGTCTCGGTCGGATACGTCTGCGGCGTCGTGCTAAACGGCGGCCTGTTCGGCGCCTGGATCGGCATGGGAGCCGACAACATCTTGCGAGCTGTCATGGCCGCGTGGCGCTATCGCGCCGGCAGATGGGTGAAGATCAGGGTGTAGGGGATGGTGGATGGATCGAGTGGGATGGAATAGTGCAAAGTGAGAAGTGATCAGTGCAAAGTGCAAAGTGAAAGAAAGTCGCGGCCTCTGCCAGACACGGAAGTGAGTCGCTCCAACGTCGCCGAGTCAGATTGGCAACTGAAGCAGGCTCCTGGCGTTTTGCACTTTGCACTTCTCACTTCTCACTTCTCACTCCACTGAACGACGTGAACCGCCATTGCAGGAGATGTCATGGATCATGAGTTTCCTCCTGTCTCCTCAGTCCTCATTCCGCCCATCGTCGCTCATCTTGACGATCTTCGGATCGAACCGGGCGATGATCTCGACGAGGTCATCCTGCGCTGCCATCACTTCCAGGATGTTCTTGTAGACATAGGGAACTTCATCCGCGCCGGCCGACAGGACGTGAACCCCTTTCTGCTCCAGATCCTTTTGAACAGCGCGGAAGTTGTACTTTTCCCGCGCCGCCGTGCGACTCATGCGGCGGCCGGCGCCGTGCGCGGCCGACTGCAACGCGGCTTCGTTTCCCTTGCCGCGGACCACGAACGCGGGGTCGGCCATCGAACCGGGAATGACTCCGAGCACACCCGCCCCCGCCGGAGTCGCCCCCTTGCGGTGAACGATCACTTCGCGGCCACCGTGCTGTTCCTTCCAGGCGAAGTTGTGATGGTTCTCCACTCCCGCAATCACCCGCGCCCCCAGCAGCTTGGACACCAGCCGGTGGATCACGTCATGGTTGGCGGAGGCGTAGTCGCCCATCAGATTCATGGCCGCCCAGTATTCCTGTCCGGCAGCGTCGTCGAGACTCAGCCACGCCAGTCGTCCCACGTCTTCATACTGCTTCGGCAGCTTGGCACGGGCGATGTTGCTGTAGGTGTCGCACACCGCCGCCCCCGTGCCGCGACTGCCGCTGTGACTGAGCAGCGCGACGTATTCGCCCGCGTCGAGATTCAATTCGTCCTCGCGCTGCGATAGCGTCAGGACGCCGAATTCCGCGAAGTGATTCCCCGAGCCCGACGTCCCCAGTTGTCGCCACGCCTTGTCCTTGTTTTCGCGGGTGACGCGGCTGATGCTCCAGTCCGCGTCCATCACCGTGTGATCCTGCGGCCGTTCGTGGACCGAGCCGATGCCGAACCGGGTTCCATTGAGAAGCGCCGTCTTGAAGCGGTGGAAGTTCTCCGTCAGTTGCGCCGTCGGCATGTCGAGCACAGACAGTTTCATGCGGCAGGCGATGTCGACACCGACCGCGTACGGCACGACAGCGTTCTCCAACGCGAGGACACCGCCGATCGGGATGCCGTAGCCGACATGCGCATCCGGCATCAGCGCGGCACCGACGGCCATCGGCAACGCGCAGGCCTGACGCATCTGCGCCTGGCATGCGGCATCAATGTCGGTCCCCCACTGCTGGTACGAAATCGGCGCGGGACGAACGAAACTCGCCGCGTCGATCAGCTTGCGGGCGAGTTCCCCGAAGTACGGATCGGCGACGTAATCCGCCGGCGTTTCCAGCGTGTCGGCGATCAGATCCTTGATCTGCCGGCCCCGCAATTCCCCCGCGGCCGCCTGCTGAATGCCTTGAATGGCGATCGACAGACAGTCGTCGGGAACGCCGAGCTTGCGAAGTTGAGTCGTATTCATGGACGAATTCCGTTTGATCCGATGGCGCCTGAGTCCCTGCGTTGAACGATGGCCGATTCTACCGACTTCATCGTGCGGTTGCAGACACGCTCATCCGCAAAAGGTTCAACGACGGAAGCGGAACCACCGGTCGTGGGTCAGCTTGAAAACGGAACTCGTGTGGCACGCCCTGAGTCTTCGAAGGGCGTGGATCGAGATACCGCGCAGTTCCCACGCCCTTCGAAGACTCAGGGCGTGCCACTCAAACTGACCCACAACCGACCCGACACCAGTGCTGCGGCGACAATTCACCCTGCGGATGGGCGCGGCGTCACTTGCCGGCGGACTCGTTGAGTTCCGCGAGTTCCACGAGCAGCCGTTCCAGTTGCTGCAGGTACTCGTCCTGCGGCACCGACTTCTTCCGGTCGCGCAGTTGCATGATCGAGAACTCCAGCGAGTCGCGCTTCTTCAACACGTCCGGGGGCAACGCGGCGTCGGTTGGATTGCGCAGCAGGTGCCACTGGTGGGCGAATTGGCCGTCGAGTGGTTTTCCAGCGGTGGTTTGTTCCAGCGGCATCAGACCTCGGAACTGGTCGGACCGGACACCCTGGCCGTCGCCGCTGTCATCGAGCAGCGCGTGCTCGGTCTGCAGGCGACCGTCGGTGGCATAGAACTCGGCCGTGCGGCGCGACGCTTTCAGGTAGGCTTCCCACAGCGACGTTTGATCGTCCTTGTCGAGGTCGGCCGTGGGATCGCCGATCGCCTTCGACATGAAGTCGCCGAACCGGGCGAAGTTCAGTTCGGCACCGCTCTTCGTCGACGCGATCACGACGCGCTTCGTGGACGACAGCGCGATCAGAAACGGGGCGCTGGCGGCGGCCGAGTTGATGATCGCCATCGGGCGGTCGACCGGCTTCAGCCATTCGGCCAGTTCTTTTGCCGAGACATCCGGGCCGCGCAGATTGAACTTCGCCTCGCGCTTGTCATACGTGCCGTGACCGATCAGCACCAGCCACAGGTCGACACCGGACGTTTTCGCGGCCTCATCGATCACGGCGCGCAGCCGTTGCTTGTCAGTCTGATCGGGCGATTCGGTGTCGCGGCCGATGATGACGATCTGATACTCCGCCTTGCCGGCCGCGGCGATCCATCGATCCGACCATTCGGCAAACAGCGCTTCGTACTGCGGGGCTCCACCGGCACCGACCACGACAATCATGGTGGGCTTGATCGATGGTGTCGCATCGGCGGCGCGGGCGGAAGTTGAGACTTGAAAGTTGAGATGTGAGATCTCAATGACGGGACAGCCGAACACGAGCAGCAACGCGACAACGATCGCGCGCTGGCAGCAGCGTCCGAGCGTCCGAGCCAATCGGGTAATACCTCGCGCGATCATTGATAAGACATTCT
>JANMLE010000250.1:0-4163 GCA_031372385.1 Planctomycetota bacterium
GCGACCCACGCGGCCCCCCCCCCCCCCCCGGGGGGGGTCTGGGGTGGGCGCGGGGCCCCCGCCGCGAAGAGAAGCCCCCTCACCCTAACCCTCTCCCCACCAAAGCGTGGGGCGAGGGGACCAGAAAAGGCTCTGTCCGGAGCAGACCACCAATTGGTGACTGCACCCGCCGGCTGCCGTTCAAATCACGGACGATGGTATCCGTTCGGAGATGGCGTTGTTATCGTTCGGCGCGGAGAGTCCAGTGGCAGTCCGTAGTACGAGTCTTGATGGGTCGATTGATGACCTCGTCCGTTCGATCTTCGCTGGCACTTCTTCGACATCCCAAAGTGTGGATCGCCCTCGTCGGTGTTGGATTGGGCGTGCTTGGAATCGTCGTCGCCTTCCAGTTTCGTCCACTGGCGACGGCGGAATTGCAGCGCGATGCAGAGCAGGCCGAACGCGAAGGGAACCTGGTTCGAGCCGCACTCCGCGCGGATCAATTCCTGGCGCGCGAACCGCGGAACGACTCGATGTTGCTGCTGGCCCTGCGCGTGGCCGTGCGGCGTCAGGAGTGGTCGGCCGCGCGAAACCACCTGTCGCAGCTTGTCACACCCTCCGGCCGTGAGGCGGTCGAATCGCTGTCGGCCGCCGGCGACGCTTTCTTCCATGCCGGGTATGTCGAACCGGCGGAGGACTGCTTTCGACGAGTCCTGGTGCTGGCGCCGGGACATCAGGTGGCCCACACGCGACTGGCGTTTCTGTTGTCGTGCGAGGGACGGCGGTGGGAGTCGGTTCCGCACCTGCTGGAACTGCTGAAACAGGGACAGTGCTCGATCGACCAACTGCTCTGGCTGGGGAATCTGCAGTCGGTTGTCGGAGACGATTCGCTGCTGAAAAAGTGGGCCGCTGTAGACCCGGACGCGCTGGGGCCGCGACTGGGAATCGCGATTCGCAAGCTGGCCCAACATGACCCGGTCAACGCGGCGCCACGGTTGTTGGCGTTGGCGGTTGAGTACCCCGAAGCGCTGGAACTGGGGATTCAACTCGGCAAGGTCGCCTTGGAATTATCTCAGCTCGACAATCCCTCGAACGAGGAGAACGAACTACGTCGACGGACCACGGAAGCGTTCCTTCAATGGCATGCCCGCAGCGTGTCAGGCGGCGTGCCCGGCAGCGAGGCTCATCCCGAGTTGTGGGTTGTTCGTGGACGCTGGTTGCTGGCGCAGGGGGCTCACCGCGCCGCCGCCCGCTGCTTTGCCGAAGCCGTGCGGCTCAATCCGGATCACCCGTTCGCCAACTATCAATTGGCTCAATTGCTCCAGCGTGCGCCCGCGAATTCGGCCGTTCAAGACTGCCTGCAGCGAGCCGAACGGCTGGACGAATTGTTTCGGATCACCAGCCTGGTCTACGACAACCGCCGTCATGTCGGGTTCCTGCGGCAGGCCGCCGAGCAGACCGAAGCGTTGGGCCGGCTGTGGGAGGCGTGGGGTTGGCAGCGCATGATCCTGGCCATCGAACCGACGAACGAATCGGCCTGGCAACAGTCGACGAAACTGCGGATGCGGCTGGACGCGGAACATCCCGGGCGCGTGTTGCCGACCGCCGATCCGACGGCCAAGTTGGATCTCGCGCAGTATCCGCTGCCCGACTGGAGTTCGCTGAAAGAGATCGTTCGTGATCCCTCGCGGTCGGAGTCCCCGTCCGATGTCACGGCGGCGGCGATCCGGTTCGAGGACATGTCGCGCGACGTGGGCATCGACTTCACGTATTTCAACTCCGCAGACGACGAAACGGGCATGCGATCGTTCGAGTTCACCGGCGGCGGTGTGGCCGTGATGGACTTCGACGTCGATGGTTGGCCGGATCTGTACTTCACCCAGGGTTGCCCGTGGCCGCACCGCGCGGGACAGCGCGAGACTCTCGACCGACTCTTTCGCAACGTCGGGGGGCGGCGATTCGAAGAGGTGACGGCGTTCAGCGGCATCGTGGAAGACCGCTTCAGCCAGGGGGCGACCGTGGGGGACTTTGATTCCGACGGCTTCCCCGATTTGTACGTGGCCAACATCGGGCCGAATCGCTTCTTCCGGAACAACGGTGACGGAACTTTTTCCGATGTCACCGATCCGACAGGGACGGCCGGAGATCTCTGGTCCACCAGTTGTGTGCTCGCGGATTTCAACGCCGACGGGCTGCCCGATCTGTATGTCGTCAACTATCTGACGGGCGACGACGTGTTCACGCGCATCTGCCACGAACCGGATGGCAGCCCCCGTCTGTGCTACCCGCAGGTCTTTCCACCGGCGGCGGATCAGTTTTATCTGAATCGCGGGGACGGCACGTTTGCGGAATCATCCGACCGCTGCGGCGTCCGCGATACGACGGGCCGCGGACTGGGAGTCGTCGCCGCAGACTTCGAGGGACGCGGGCGGCTCAATCTGTTCGTCGCCAATGACACGACGGCTAACTTCTACTTTCGCAACCACACGGCGCAGGCGGGCGATCTGCCGGCGTTCTCTGAAGAGGGGATTGCCTCGGGGCTCGCGTTCGACTTTGCGGGACGGCCGCAGGCGGGCATGGGAGTCGCCGCCGCGGACGCTGATCGGGACGGACGGCTGGATCTGTTCGTCACCAATTTCGAACGGGAGTACAACAACCTCTACCGGCAAACGGCACCGGGTTTGTTTTCGGATGCCATCGCGAGTTCGGGCATCAAGGACGCCGGTTATCCGATGCTCGGGTTCGGCACGCAGTTTCTGGACGCCGATCTGGATGGCTGGCCGGACTTGTTTGTTGCCAACGGGCACATTGACGATTTCACCCGGCAGGGTATCCCGTATCGCATGCCGCCCCAGTTCTTCCACAACCGGGGGCAGGCGACGTTTCGCGAATTGCGGGAGGCCGAACTCGGGCCGTATTTCCGGGGCAGGTATCTCGGTCGAGCCGTGGCCCGTCTCGATTGGAACCGCGACGGACTCGATGATCTGGCCGTCGGACATCTCGGCGAATCGAGCGTGTTGCTGACGAATCGAACAGAGCGGGCGGGACGATTCCTCGCGCTCGAACTTCGCGGCACGACATCCAGCCGGGACGCGATCGGGACGCGCGTCGACCTGCACGGCGGCGGCACTGTCATGCACCATCAGCTTGTGGCCGGTGATGGTTACCAAGCCAGCAACGAACGTCGACTGGTGATGGGCACCGGGAGCGCGAGTCGCGTCGATCGCATCCTCGTGACCTGGCCGAACGGACTCGTGCAGTCGTTCGCGGATCTCCCGACCAACACCGCGTGGCTGGCAATTGAGGGACGCGAGCGGCTCATTCCGCTTCGGAACGGGCCGGTGGCGGATGACGTACGCCGCAGAGTCGCTGAACCAGTCCCCTCGCGCTAGCCGCGCTCACCAGAGGCTGAAGACGGAGCCCGTTCGACAGCCCTCCTCATTCGCGCTCCATTTGATTCGCGCGGAAATCGATTGGGTCCGCGCGAATCAAAAGGAGCGCGAATGAGACGGCGAAGCCGTGATACCGGGCCGTGGCACGGAGACACCGCGCGCGTCGCGACACACCGTGCAACTCCCGGAAGGTGAACATGCTCAGCCGCCAAGTTGGGATCCTCAGTCTCAATCGGTGAGCTCCAACTTCAACGGCGCTGAGCTTCCCTGTTTGACTTCGGCGGTGAGAGTGGTTGTCGCCGGACTGGAGTATTTTTCCGGCAGCAGATGTTTGGGGCCGACCGGCTTGCCGCCCGACGAGGCTTTCATCATCTCTTCCGACGACAACGTACTCTGTTCGGTTTTTGTGACGGTCACTTTGTAGCTGCCGGGCATCGCCCCGTTCGCCTGGGCTCCGTCCACGTAGGTTTGCACCGAGAAATTCCCCTGGGCGTCCGTCACCCCGGATGCGGGCTTCCCCTTGGCATCGGTGCTGTTGAGGACGACCTGGGCTCCGGCCACGGGTTTGTTTTGGTACGACACGGTTCCAGAAACGGAGACCGCGTTGGGAAGCGAGGGGCCTCCGCAACCCATCACCGCCAAGATCAGTGCCACACCGCTGAACCGGGAAAACTTCGTCACCATTGGAAGAGAGTCCTTCACGTCGGAACCAATCTGTCAGAGACTATTTGAGAAGGGGTCGGGAGTCTTTTTCATGCCGCAAAGTCTCGATTTGAGCTTTTGGGATCGACG
>JANMLE010000282.1:0-2912 GCA_031372385.1 Planctomycetota bacterium
GCCCTGTTGGTCGGGGATGGTGGTCGACTCGTCGTAGCCCAGCAGGTGATACGCGGTCGCCTGCATGTCCTTGGGCGAAATCGGTGTGTCGACGACATCGCCGGCGATCGAGTCGGTCCGGCCGACGATCTTGCCCGGCGATAAGCCTCCGCCGGCAAACACGGACGAGTACGCGCGCGACCAATGGTGCCGCGCGGCACCGACCGGCTTCGAATCAATCTGCGGAGTCCGGCCATGTTCGCTCGTGCAGATCACCAGCGTCTCGTCCAACAGGCCGTGCGATTCC
The DNA here is from genome assembly GCA_031372385.1 of Planctomycetota bacterium. GTDB lineage: Bacteria > Planctomycetota > Planctomycetia > Planctomycetales > Planctomycetaceae > Schlesneria. Next base: position 287 of record JANMLE010000282.1, read on the forward strand.
AGGTCGGTGATCAGGGCCGAGTAACTCTGGTCGAAGACCGGCAGCAGGTAGTTCTTCAACCGCGGGAAGTGGTTGGAATGCGTGTCCCACACGGAAGCTCCGTGCGGCCCGAACGGATCCCAGAAGACCGACACGAAGCGGGCGCCGGCTTCGACCAGTCGCCGCGCCGCCAGACACGACTGGCCGAACAGCGTCATCCCGTAGCGTTCGCGCAGCGCGGGTGTTTCGCGGCCGACATCGAGCGCCTCGCGCATCCGGTTCGATCCGATCAGCGACAGGGCGCGTTGCTGGTGAGCGTCGTAGTTGCCCAGCGCGGCCGCGCGATCGATCAGCGGAACTGAGGCGTCGAACTGACGCAGCAGATGCACGCGGGCATCGAATCGTCGGGACGATAAGTCGTCCGGAAGTTCACAGCCGGGTGACAACTGGAACCGCGATGCCGCTTCGATCCCTCCATGCGGATCGATCACCTGTTCGATCTGACCGTCGGCCAGCTTCGGCACCACGACGGTTCCCTGACCGGTGAAGTCGGTCCAGAACGGATCGTAGCCGCTGCCCAGAAACGCCGCGTACGGGCCCGCCTGTTGCGACGAACTGCCGCGCGAACAAAACCGCCAGGGGAGGCCCACATTGCGGGGTAGCGCTGGTGCTTTCTCGCCGGTCCGCCGCCCGTCCAGATAGTCGACGACCGAGCCCATGAAGGGCCACTGTTCGGGAGCGCGCGGGGCGGTCTCCAGCGGGATGCTGTAGGTCGGCATGCCGGTCATGACGTAGGCACAGCAGTGAATTGGGTATTCATGCGTCATCGAGCGGACGACGGTCAACCGATCGGCGATGCGGGCGATCTGCGGCAGGCCCTCGCCAATCTGCAATCCGGGCAGGGCGGTGTCGATGGCCTTCATCTCCCCCTGAATCTCGGCGGGCGCGAGCGGCTTGGGATCGAAGGTCTCGTGCTGCGGCGGCGACCCGAACAGAAACACGAAGATGCACGACTTGGCGCGCGGCGCGGGTCCGGTGGATCGGGTGGCTCCGGTGTCTCCAGCGGCCCGGCGCGGGTTCGCGTGACCGACCCCCAACCCGAGCGCGCCGATGCCGCCGATTTGCAGCAGATCACGCCGCGTGACTCCGTTGCAGAGGCGTTTGGAACTTCCGAAGATGCGAAGCATTGGCGGTCCTCCATTCAGGGTGGGCGATTCTCACATGAAGCACGGCGGATGACTAGGGACAACTGTCGTCCCGCCGCTCCGCCGGCGGGACGTCCGGTCGGCGGAGCGGCCGGACGACAGTAACCGCACTCCACGATTCCCGAAGACACGAAAGGTCTCCGATGAAGTTCCTGACGATGGCCCTGATGTTGGTTTCGGCGACGGCCCTCGGCCAGGATTCGCCGAAGCCATTCGTCGTGAAGGTCTCTCCGCAAGCGACTGGCTGGCAACTGACTCGCGATGGTCAGCCGTACGTCATCAAGGGGGTCGGCGGTGACAAGCAACTCGACAAACTGGCGGCGGCCGGTGGCAACTCGATCCGAACGTGGTCGGCTGAAAAGCTGGAGCCGATTCTGGACGAAGCTCACAAGCTCGGCTTGACCGTGACCGTCGGCCTCTGGCTGGGGCATGAACGGCACGGGTTCGACTACAACAACGCCGATCAGGTTGCCGCGCAGTACGAGGCCGCCCGGCAGACGATCACGCGGTTCAAGGATCATCCGGCGGTCCTGATGTGGGGACTCGGAAATGAAATGGAAGGCTACGCCGCCGGAGACAACACGGCGATCTGGTCGGCCATCAACAATCTGGCCGTGCTCGCGAAGCAGCTCGATCCCCATCATCCGACGATGACGGTCGTGGCCGAGATTGGTGGCGACCGCGTGAAGAACATCCATCGGTTGTGTCCCGATGTCGATGTCGTCGGGATCAACAGCTATGGCGGTGCGGCATCGCTCCCCAAGCGTTATCGCGAAGCGGGCGGGACCAAGCCGTATGTGCTCACCGAATTCGGACCGCCGGGGATGTGGGAGGTTCAGAAGAACGCGTGGGGTGCCGCACCGGAATTGACGAGCACCGAGAAGGCCGACTCGTACAAGGCCACGTACCAGGCAAACGTGAGGGACAATGCCGAGCAGTGTCTGGGCGGCTATGCGTTTCTCTGGGGCCAGAAGCAGGAGGCGACGGCGACATGGTTCGGCCTGCTGCTGCCGGACGGTTCGCGACTGGCGGCGGTCGATGCGCTGAGTGAGCTCTGGACGGGCAAGTCCCCGGCGAACCGGTGTCCGGCCATCAAGTCTCTGAAGCTGGTCGGCGATGTGAAAGTGAAGCCGCTCACCACGGTGACGGCTCGCTTGGAGGTCGTCGATCCCGAGCAGGACACGCTCAACGTGCAATGGATCTTGCAGGCGGAACCCACAGAGTTCGGTGTTGGTGGTGATGCCGAAGCGGCACCGCCGACGTTCCCCGAGGCGATCGTCAAATCGGGGGACTCATCGGTTGAAGTTCGCATGCCGGACAGCGGCGGAGGATATCGATTGTTCGCGTATGTTCGAGACGGCAAAGGAGGCGCGGCAGTGGCCAATCTTCCGCTGTATGTCGACGCACCAGTCAAGGTGCCGCCGGCCCAGACAGCGGCGCTG
>JANMLE010000432.1:0-6633 GCA_031372385.1 Planctomycetota bacterium
TCGGCGCTGAAGCCCTTTTGGCCACCGATTCGGCGCTGATTTCGGCGCTCATTGCTTCGGCCGACCACGAAAGCAGTTATGGAAACTGATCACAGAGTCATCCGATGGATCCTTGCGGCTCTTGGTGGTCTGGCCGTTGGCTACTGTGTTTTCATCTTGGCCATCGTTGCGACCACTCCAGATTTGCGATTGAGGTTCCTGCTCGTCGATTCGATGCCGCAATTGACTGATTCGCGGCAGGGGACAGCACGAAACGGGATCGAGATTCGGCAAACACCGGACTTGAAGTGTAAGGGCGTCAAGCCAGAGGAGGGAGACTTGCTGGTCTCCATGGAAGGCCAGCCCATCACGAACTTCTTGGACTTCGCCCGGGCTCAACTGGCACTTCGCAATCGAACCGCGCCCTCCAGTCCGTATCGGGAATCAAATCCGTTGGCTGAGAGTTTGCCGCCGCTGTTTCAAGATGACGACGGAGTTCGCTGGCTGAGAATCGAGTACGTGCATCACGGAACAGGCGAGCGGGAGAGCTGCTCAGTCAAGCTTCAATCGGTCCCCTCCACGGAAGTCGGGGTCACTCTGATCTGGTTCGTCCTCCAGTTGCTGATCTTCTCAGTCGGTGCCATTGCATTTTGGAGCCGCCCGTTTGATGAAGCCGCCCGGCGTTTTTTTGCGATGTGTACGGCGACCCTTGGGGCGTTCGTTGGCGGTTTTCACTGGTCCATGATCGCGGGAAGTTTCTGGCTGACGCTGCCGTTCGCGATCTCTGGAATCCTGCTGCCGGCCGTCACCCTCCATTTTTTCCTGGGTTATCCGCGCACGAAAGCACCCCTGACCTGGCGACGAGTCATTCACTGGTTGGTGTACGCGATTCCAGTTGTCGCCATCCTGTGTTTTCTTTGGATCGAAGGATTTGTCTGGAGTCTCTCCGGCCCGGGTCAGCAGGTTCCACCGCAATTGGTCCTGACGTGGTTGAACTACCTGCGTTACGGCGTGTACGTCTACCTGTGCATTTCCGCCGGATACTTCCTCTTGACGATTGCATCGCTGATTCACAGCGTTTTCACGACACGAAATCCCGTCGAGTTGAGCCAGGTCCGGTGGATCCTGTGGGCGGGGATCGGGGCCGCGTTGTGCATCGGATATGCCCTGGTGCTGGCTGTCCTTCACCGGACGGACTTCGCTTTGGGTGGAGCGCGGATTCCGATGTTTCTGGCCAGCCTGGTCTTCATGCTGGCGTATGCCATCGGCATCATTCGTTACAAGTTGATGCTGATCGACCAGATCATCAGCAAGGGGATGTGGTATTACGTGCTCAGCTACGGGGCTACGGCGACGGTCGCGCTCGGGATTGCTGTGGGAACCCTGGCCGTGGCTGTGGGAAAGATGCCGGCCGTCGAACAGCCCGGCTGGATCATTGCCGGAATCGTGATGCTGGCAGTGATCCTGCTGATCTGGGTCCGCGATTCGTGGCAGCATTTCATCGATCGCCGCTTTTTCCGCGAGAAGTACCAACTCGACAAGGCGCTGCAGCGCATGCATCGGGACGCCGGTCGCCTGACGGACGTGCAATTCCTGTCCGAGCGGATGTCGATTTCCTGCCGGGACGTGTTGCAATCCAGCCGGATCGGCCTTTACCTCAGCGACGGTCGCCCCAACGGGTTTCGACTGACGGCGGCCGACGGTCAATCCACCGGGTTGCCGATGCAAATGGTGTTGCCTGAAGAATTCGTCCAAGCCCTGGCCGATGACCCAACGTTGCAGCGGGTGACACCGACCACGCGTGAGGGGCTTTCCACGGTGCAAAACCTGCTTCGTCAGTGGCAGGCCGACTTGGTTCACGGACTGGAAATCGACGGGAAGCTGGCGGGGCTGGTCGTGTTGGGGCCCAAGCAAAACGGCATGATGTATTCGGCTGAAGATCTGACGTTTCTGACGGCGTTGGCCCAGATCACTGGAATCGCCCTGCATTGCGCGAAGGTGCATCAGGACATCACGCAGTTGAATGAGGATCTGCGTCTGAAGACCGATCTGATCGGGCGTCAGCGACAGCAGATCACCATTCTGCAGGCCGAATTGGCGACGGTGGCCCGGCCCGACCTGACGGCTGCTCCGACCGAGCAATTCCGCCGCGAGTCGATCATCGGCCACAGCCCGGCGTTGGAACAGATCATGGACACTGTCCGCAAGGTCGCCGCCAGCGAAACGAGCGTCCTGGTGCGCGGCGAGAGTGGCACCGGCAAGGAACTCCTTGCCAGGGCCATTCATGAAAACAGTCCTCGTCGTGACGGTCCACTGATCACCGTTCACTGTGCCGCGTTGTCGGCCGGATTGCTGGAAAGCGAATTGTTTGGACATGTGAAGGGGGCGTTCACCGGCGCCCACAGCGACAAGCCGGGCCGCTTCGAACTGGCCAACAGTGGCACCCTGTTCCTGGACGAAATCGGCGATATCTCACACGAAACGCAGGTCAAACTGCTGCGGGTTCTGCAGCAACGCGAGTTCGAGCGGGTCGGCGGGACTCAGACGATTCAAGTCGATGTGCGAATGATCGCGGCGACACATCAAAATTTGGAGCGTCTGATCGCGGACGGAAAATTCCGGGAAGACCTGTACTATCGCCTGAACGTGATCAGCGTGACATTGCCGCCGCTGCGGGAACGGTTCGAGGACATCCTCGAACTGGCGGTGTACTTCCTGCGCCGCGCCGCCTCACGGGCGGGCAAGCGGATCACGAAGTTCGAAGACGAAGCGATCGATGTGCTGACTCGTTACTCATGGCCCGGCAACATCCGCGAGTTGCAGAACGTCATCGAGCGGGCCGTGGTCCTGGCCGAAGGCGAGACCATCACAGTCGCCGATCTGCCAGTCGATCTTCAGAACGCCGGCAGCAGATCCTCTTCTCCTGTTCGTCAGGGCTCCAAGGGTGAATCCGTATCCAACCGTGTCGACGAAGATCCGCTCGTGGAACGTCAGTCATTGATCGACGCCCTGGCGAAGTGCGGCGGAAACAAGGCGCGGGCGGCGCGGTTGCTCGGCCTCGCCCGCAGCACTTACTTCAGCAAATTGAAGAAGCACGGACTGGCCGATGCCGAAGGAAACATCAGCCACATCAAGCGCCTGCCACGCTGAGAGCGTGTGATTTTTTCGCCACTGGGCTTGTCCCAGTGGTTTAACGGCTTCTGCACTACTCCAAACTCTCGTGAAATTCGAGTAGAGCAAAAGCCGTTGAACCACCGACGCAAGGTCGGTGGCGAAATAATTACACGCACTGACCGTTCTGTTTGACGGACGGATTGATGGTCGAGAAGTGAGTTGATGAAACAGATTCCATCCTGTGGGTCGTACGCGCTCACTTGTTCACGACGAAGGTGACGTCTGCAACACTCGCAGTTCCCGCGGCAGCGGGAACGACACGTGTTCTTCCCGCGTGGTCACTTCCTCCAGGGTGGCTCCGTACTCGTGCGACAGCCAGTCAATGCAATCCTGAACGACCACCTCGGGGGCGCTGGCTCCGGCGGTGACCAGCACTGATTCCGCGTTTTCAAACCATTCGTGCTGCAGTTCGGCGGCCCCGTCGATCAGGTGGGCGTGCTTGCCGAACGAGGCACCGATTTCCTTCAATCGCCGGCTGTTCGAACTGTTCTGGCTTCCCAGCACGAGAACGACATCGGCCTGTTGAGCCAACAGCTTCACGGCATCTTGGCGGTTGGTCGTGGCGTAGCAGATGTCTTCCTTGGGTGGGCTGTCGATGTGTGGATAACGGGCACGCAGCGCCGCGATGACTCGTCCCGCTTCATCGACGCTGAGTGTGGTCTGCGTCAGGTAGGCGATTTTTGCGTCAGCAGAGAATGTCAGGCCCGCGACTTCATCGGGGGTCTCGACCAGCGTGATGCTGGCTGGGGCCTCGCCCATCGTTCCGATGACTTCATCGTGCCCTTCGTGCCCGATGAGTACGATGTGGTAACCATCGCGGGCATAGCGCACCGCTTCGAGATGAACCTTGGTCACCAGCGGACATGTCGCATCGATCGTTTGCAGGTTGCGGCGGCGCGACTGTTCGCGGATCTCCGGCGAGACACCGTGGGCCGAGTACAACAGGATCGACCCCACGGGAACCTCGCTGATCTCGTTGACAAACGCGACCCCCTGCTGAGTGAACCGTTCCACCACGTACTTGTTATGCACGATCTCGTGGTACACGTAAATGTTCGAGCCGAACAGCGAGATCGCCTTGTCGAGGCATTCGATCGCCATGTTCACGCCGGCACAAAATCCGCGAGGGTTGGCCAGAATAATTTTCATTCGCGTCGCTACTCCGTTCTTCGGGGACATTCCACAGGCGGGGGATTCTAGCAGAATTCCCCGAACTGCCGAGTGACACGCCGCGGGCGAGGTGAGCATCGAGTTCGAGTGCCGCCGTTCTTCACGACATGTCCTGCGCCGCGAAGTCCTGCGCCGCTCCATGCCATGTCGCACGGATGTGGTTGGGGATGGTGCGCATGAGATGCATCAAATCCATTCCTCCCAATGCGACGACGAATCCAGAGCCACGCTTGGCCCCTCTGACGTTGGCGCGTATGCTCTTGGCACGTTGCAGCCCTGTTGGCGAATGAGTCGACAGGCCTGCGGTCGGCGGCCCCGGTGGGTCGTCAGTTTCCACACTTTCAGACGCGAATCAGCCAATCCACCATGTACCGAGTTCTCATCACCGACGATTTGTCCAAAACCGCGCTGGCTCTGCTGCAGGACACCCCCGGCATCGAAGTTGATGTTCGCGCGGGCAAGCACACCCCGGAACAGGTGCGGGAATACCTCAAGCAAGCCGACGGCATCATCATTCGCAGCGCCACCCGACTGACGGCCGAGATCCTGAAGGACCAGCCGCGTCTGAGGGTGATCGTTCGCGCGGGAGTGGGGGTCGACAACATCGACCTTCCGGCGGCGACGCGCGAGGGGATCGTTGTCATGAACACCCCGGCGGGAAACACAACGTCGACCGCTGAACAGGCGATGGCGCTGTTGCTAGCGATGGCCCGCAACATTGCTCCCGCGTGTGCTTCGATGAAAGCCGGGAAGTGGGACAAGAAGAGCTTCACCGGGACGCAATTGGCGGGCAAGTCGATTGCCGTGATCGGGCTGGGTCGCATCGGTCTGACCGTGGCCCGACGCTGCCTGGCCTTTGAAATGAAGGTGCTGGGCTACGACCCGTTCCTGTCCGAAGAGCGGGCCCGCAACGAGGGGATCGAGCTCTATCGCGACATTGATGAGCTGGTCGGCAAGTGTGACTTCTTGACCGTTCACACGCCGATGACTCCGGAAACTCAGGGGCTGATCAACGCCGAACGCATCGCCAAAATGAAGAAGGGGGTGCGGCTGATCAACGGCGCGCGCGGCGGGATCATCGACGAAGCGGCATTGCTGGCGGCCCTGCAATCGGGACACGTCGCCGGGGCGGCGCTCGACGTGTTTGTCGACGAACCCCCGAAGGATTGGACGCTCGCCCTCTTGCCGCAGGTTCTGGCCACACCGCACTTGGGAGCCTCCACCGAGGAAGCCCAGGAACTAGTGTCGATTGAAGCCGCGGAGATCATCTCCGGGTTTCTGCTGCGGAACGAAGTGCGGCATGCGATGAACATGGTCCCGATCTCTGCGGCGGAGATGGCCGTGATCCATCCGTACTTGGATCTCGGCCGCCGACTGGGGTTGCTGCTGGCCCAGCTCAACAAGGGGGCCGGAGTCCGCAAGGCAACCTTGAATTTCCGCGGCGAAGCGGCGGCGATGAAGACGCAGTTGATCGCGAGCGCCTTCGCGTCCGGGTTGTTGATGAATGCCATGGCCGATGATGTGAACATCGTCAACGCCGACATGCTGGCCAAGGAACGCGGGATCGAGATCAAGGAAGAGCTGTCCAATGAGACCGGCGATTTCTCCACGCTCGTCTCCGCCACGATCGTGACGGACAACGGGGAAATCACGGCGGCCGGAACGATCTTCGGCAAGCAATTCCTGCGGCTGGTCCGACTGGATCAGTTTCATCTCGACGCCTACCTCGACGGGCTGCTGTTGCTGTATCGCCACATCGATCGTCCCGGTGTGATCGGTTACATCGGCACGGTCTGCGGAGAGCACAACGTCAACATCGCGCACATGGCGCTTGGGCGTGAACGCAACGAGCCGGGTGGCGACGCGATCGCGGTGCTGAATCTCGACAATGAACCCGATGCCGCGACGCTGGCCGAAGTGGCGAAGAACCCGGCGGTGACCGGGGTCGAATTGGTGAAGTTGCCCAAGGCGGGTGAACCTCTGCCGTGGCTGGTCTGCCGGTGAAGTTCGTATGCGTCGGACGACCGCGAACCTGCTACCGTTCGAGACCCGGCGGTTCGAAACTTGAGATTCATCGTCGCTGGTTTTGTTCGGGTTGAATGGCCGGAAACACCGCTCCCCGTCGCATCGGCGGGTTCCAATTCATCATGGCCGGGAGATCAGTTTGGCCGAATCTCTGTGGCTCGCTTCATCGTCGATGGCGATGAGTGACCTCCCTTGTCATAATCTCCGCCGCTGATTGCCGTCCCGCGCGGCAGTCTGTGAAGCTCGGGAGTGCAGTGCTAAAATCCCCGCGCAAAGTGGCTGCGG
>JANMLE010000507.1:0-1886 GCA_031372385.1 Planctomycetota bacterium
TGCTGAGTCCCTTCATTTGTTCCGAGGTCATGCCGGTATCACGACGCAAAATGGCGTCTTCGGCATCATCGTCGTCCTCAGTTTCCGATGGTGTCTGCGCGGGCTCGTTCCCACCGGAAGCCGGCTTTTTTGAGGATGCAACCTGCGGCGATGGTTTGGTGTCGCGTGTGGAACGGGACGGAGCTGTTTCCTGCTCCTCGTCGTCCCATTCGTTGGACTCGTCTCCGGCGTCCTCGGATTCCGTTCCATCGTTTTCAGACGTGTCAGCCGATTCGTCGCTGTAGGACAACTCCTGTTCCTCTTCGACCTCTTCTTCTTCGTCCAATTCCTCATCGACTTCGGCCGGCTTGACGCGCGTTCGTGGCTTGGAAGCACGCTTGGCTGGTGCCCGACGTTTGCGCTTGGGAGCGGAGTCTTCCTCGTCGTCTGCCGTCACCTTCCGGCGTCCGCGTTTGGGCTTTGTTTCAGCTTCGCTGTCAGCCGCCAGTGCCACAACCCGTCGTCGCCAAACGAACCTGGCGGCAATCCAGCGCCTTGCCGCGATCAACTGCGAATAGGCCGTAGTTTCCCCGGCATCAGGAGGATCGGGGCAGACGTAGGCGACCACTCGGGCGTGCAACCACAGGCCGACGAACAGGGTGGCCATGACGATCATGGGAAGAATCACCCGTGCGCGGGCGACCCATTCGAGAAACTGCAGTTCGCCGGCAAACAATTCGAGCCAGGCCGATACCACGGCCAGCGTCCAGGCGACACGCAGCGTGTACAGACTGGACCGACCGCGACGCACGTCACGATCGAGCAGCACGATCAGCGGCAGTGCCGCCACACTCGCCGGCAGCAGCCAAGAAACGACGCGCGGTCGCCAAGGCAACAGTCCGCTTCGCTCAACGATCAACCCCAAGAGTCCATGGGCATCGGTGGCGGAACAGACCGCCGCGATCGCGAGCATCACGGCCGCCCACGGCCAGACCCGATAGTGGCCACGAAAATCCAGCTTGCACTGGGCGCGATACCAACCGATCAGAACCGCCAGTTGCGCCGCGAGAAAGCAGAACGTGGTCTGTATCAGCACCGCCAGAACCGGTCGTTCACCCTGGAGCAGATGACGCGTGAGTGGCGACAGTTCGGGTCGAAAAGCCGTCGGCCGCATGAGGGCAAACGCGGCTCCGCACACCGTCAGCCCAATCAGGGCCGCATAGGTCCACAGCCGCCATTCGTGGACCGGAACCCACGGTGCGGCCGCAGACGACGCGACCAGTTCGGATAAGACTCCGCTTCCCGGCGGACCTTCCCCGGCCTCCATTCCGTCAGCGTCCGGATCGTCCGTATTGACGACCAAGCGACGCCGACGACGGTCATCGAGAGACTTGGAGCCTGCAAACTGAATCGACATGGCTCGCGAACGCAGTTCTTGGGAGGCCGCCCCGTGACGGAATGGATATGAGACGACGGTCCGATCCACCAGTCGCTCCCAGCGCCGGCTCGTCGTCGTCAGAATCGCCCCTGATCAGCCATCTCATCGGTGTTCCGACCGAGCGGCGTTGAATGGATCCGACCACCGCTACGCCACCCACCCAAGTTTACCCAGTTGAACGCTCCCGGAACTGCCAAGACGACAGCAACGAGACCACCGTCCGCTTCCGACGCCGGGAACGAACGTTCGGCGGAACCTGGCAGTCACGTTGCAATTACTCTCGTGTCTCAATTACTTTTGCAGAATCAACTTATCATTTCTGGTCAATCGCAGGCGATAGACTTCGCCCGCGTGCCGAATCAGCACCTCTTTTTCCCCGCATAAGAGATCGCTCGAGTCATACACGCGCACACCCTGCGAATCCCGTGTTTCGGCCGAGACGGGCACCGCATTCGGCGGCGTTGACATC
>JANMLE010000509.1:0-1883 GCA_031372385.1 Planctomycetota bacterium
TGCAGCAGGGCCGGCAGACAGTACAAGAGCACACCCAATGACAGCATCGTCCCCGCGGCGGCGTAGATGCCGAAGTCGCGCACCGGGGTCAGAGAACTGGTGCAGAGCGAAACCAGTCCGATCGCGGTCGTCAGGCTGGCCAGGAAGCAGGGCATCCGGCACGTCCGGATCGTTTCGGCGATCGCCGTCGCCTCGTTCTTGCAGGCGGCGTGCTTCCAATAGTTGGCCACGTGGATCGCCCCCGACATTGTCAGCACCATCAGCAGCGAGGGCATGACCACCAGCACCATGTTCATCGTTCCGCCGGTGGCGGGTACTAAGGCGGTCGACATCAGCGTGGCATACAGCGAGACCAGCAGCACGATGGTCGCCAGCCGAATGCTCCGGACGAGCAGGTACGCGAGGATCGAGCACAGCAGCGCCGAAGTGATGACGACCGAGCGGCGGTGAAACTGGATCAGGGGGAACGCCGGATCCCAGACCGCCTTCGAGACCTCGTGATTCAACTCCGTGGCGGAAACCGTGCTGCCCCCCAGACGGAGTTCCTCGGCCGGAATCCCCGCGGCGACGGCCGCTTCGCGAATGACGTCGACCGTTTCGTTCTTGTCCGCCAAGCCCGCTTCCGAGACTGCCAGGGCGATGGTGATCGGCGAACCTAACGCAAAGAAACACTGCTCCACGACCGGCTGCCCCTCGTCCTTCTCAGGAACGAACTGCGTGAGCCAGTCGGCAATCGCGCGGGTTTGTTCGCTGGCCGGCCGAATCCCCTTCCAGATGACCTGCAGATCGTGGTCGACGGAATCGATTTCGATCAGTTTCCCCGCAGCGTTCATCACGGCCGGCGCGGCGGCATCGCTGGCAATCTCACCCTCGTCCGGCGGCGGCGGCGGGACGGAGACCAGCGTCCAGAAATCGGCGATCGGATTGCTGAATTGCAGGTCGACACCAAACTTCGCCTTGGCCGCCGCGGTCAGTTCCTGCTTGGTTTGCCGCAGGCCCGATCGGCCGAACTCGGTCAGCTTCAGCTTCAAAGCCCCTGCACCGAGGATCACCCCTTCCAAGCGGCGCATCGCCTCATGCGGCGCGACGCCGTTCTTCTGCATCATGAACAACAGATCGCGCGGTTCCACCACATGGGAGACATGGGGAACGCCACCGCGGCGGATGCCGTCGGCGTCCAGCTTTCCTTCCAACTTCTCGACGAACTTCCGGATCCGCGGGTCGTTCAGCGAACTGTTGTCCCACGACACGAAGACCCGTTCATCGACGGGGAAGCGGTCATTGGCCCAGCGCAGGATCTTCAGTTCGGGGTCGTTGTTGGGCAGCCATTTTTCGACGTCGTTTTCCAGACGTGTCTGGCTGAGCGACCACCAGGCCAGGGGGAGGGCGAAGACCATCGCCATCAACACCCACACGGCGGTTCCGTTGCCCCACGGGTCTTTACGATCAAAGAAATGAGTCATGCATCCCTTCCCGCCACACCGTGTTCCGGTGTCTGGAATCCCTTCGCTGCGCGGCGACAGAGTCGAATCATCCGGCCAGCCCGTCCGGACGATTCGACCTAACTCCACGCATCCCGCGTGGTTGGCTCGCTCGACAAGCCGGCGGGATTCTAATCGCGAACCCGGTTTTTCCGGAAGACCGACCTCGAAGACGGATTTATTCACCACGGAAGGCACAGCGCCGACGTGGCCCGCGACCCAAATCGAATCGCGTTGTCATCGCTCGTTGGCCATGAACACAACCTGTCTTTACTCCGAAGGAGTTGTGTCTCATAGCCCGGGGTTGCGAGCGGAGCGAGCTACCCCGGGTCAGGGGCGCAGACGGATTTCTACCCCAACGGGGTTGCGTCAGGCTTGCCGTATGACGCAACCCCGTTGGGG
>JANMLE010000516.1:0-1470 GCA_031372385.1 Planctomycetota bacterium
ATCGTGTTGGATGTGCCATCAATGATCGCACCGAGAGGACAGGATCCATTTCCCGTGAACACGCCGTTGTTTCCGTTCATTGGCGGGTTATCCACCATCAGCGAGTGACTCCAGTCTTCACCGCCGTAGTTGCCCGGGAACCCAGAGTTGGCGACCTGGTCCCCGTAACAGTCGAGATGACCGGCATTCATCCAGCCCACGTTGCCGACGTAGTCAGTCCGGCCGCCCGAGAGTCCATCACCCCAAGAATCAGCTTGACCACTCTGACCGTTGACAACCACAGATTGAGGATTGCTCGGACACAGGAGCCCGGGAAGTACTTTCAGCGCGATGAGAGCATTTGATTGTCCGTTGACCACGTTTGTGCCGCCGACGACGCCAAAGCCGGGACCCGACCTGTCGTTCCATTGGATCGCATTGTACGCCGCAGCCTGATCCATGTAGGGGAGGCACATCACGGTCCAGCCAACGCTGCCAAACGGCTGATTACTGGCATTGGGGGAAGGGTTCCCGCTTCCCCAAATGTCGTTGCGATACGTCCTGTTCAAGGGGAACCGGGCATGCACATCGTGGTAGTTGTGAATAGCCAGGCCGAGTTGCTTCAGGTTGTTCTTGCACTGGGTGCGCCGCGCCGCTTCACGAGCTTGCTGGACCGCGGGCAGCAAGAGTGCGATCAATACGGCGATGATCGCAATCACGACGAGCAGTTCGATCAGCGTGAACGCTGCGAACCGCCGTCTCGGTCTACCGACAAGACGATGCATGATTCAAACCTCCAAAAAAACGGGGAACAGAACAGAAACAACAAACGGACGGAACACGGTCAAATGGCGAGATCGATGACATTCGGCTTCGCTTCGACCGTCACTTCTTTCGGAGACGTGGCTGGATCGCCATAGCTCTCCGGGAATGGTGTCTTGAATTTTGGAGGGCCTCCCTTTCCCATCCCTCCAGGCCGACTACTTTTCATCTGCTCGGACATCTGCTCGGCCATCATCTTCTGCGTCATCTCCGTACCGGCTGCGAGCTTTACCTTGTATTTTCCCGCAACCGCACCCTCTCGACCCTCACGACCGCCATCGGTTCGCATCTTGTATGTACCATCCGCACCGATCACCCCAGTCGCTGTGGGGCCTTTGCCACCAACCGGGGAAAAAATGATTACGCATCCAGCGAGCGGCTTTCCTTCCACAGTGACCTTGCCTGTCACCGAGTAGACAGCCTCCATTTTCGGACCCGGACATCCCGTCAAGAGCAACAGGCCAACCATCACCGGAACGACCGAGACTCGACGAAATTTCATCTGTCATCAACCTCTTGGGTACGAACGTAAAACCGGAAAATCAAGAATACGTGAAATCTGAATAAATTCTGAAATGGTGTGTACGGGGAGAAGACTACGAAACAGGCTTGTTACTGTCAAAGCAATTTGGGTCATCGGAGAAAATTTTCTTGACAGGGAGCCTCGTC
>JANMLE010000573.1:0-4768 GCA_031372385.1 Planctomycetota bacterium
TGGGTTTTTCGAATTTGGCGGGAGGTCAGTCTCATTTGCAACCCAAATGCGCTACCCGCCAATTCCGAAAAACCGAACACCCGATCCCAAACTGCGCGACGGTCGCAACAGTCTGAGGCAGAGCCTCGCTGGATTCTTCCCGCGCGTTGATGACGCAGGAGAGACTCTCTGGCCCACGCTTCGGGTTTTGTTGGCGAGGCTTTCGGTGACCTTGGCAGTGAAGAGGACGTGATCGAATGGAACATGCGGCGACCGTGACGCGGAAGCGAAGGGGCATCACGGCTCGGATGGCACTGGTGGTGTTGCTGTCCGCGTATTGGTTGTCGATGTTTCTCGGCACGCACATGGCCCGCGTCCCCAAGAGTCTGGCTGGTCAGAGTGACAAGGTGTTGCATCTGGGTGGCTACTGCGGACTGGCCGTGCTGCTGTTGTCATGGCGGCTCAGCCGGGGACCGGCAACGTTCCGAACGGTGGCGTTGATGTGGCTGCTGATTGGCGGCTACGGGGCGTTCGATGAAATCACGCAGTCGCTCGTCGGCCGGCATTGTGACATCGCGGATTGGATCGCCGACCTGATCGGCGCGGCGCTCGGACTGACGGTCACCTGGCCGCTGGCATCGCGATTTTTCAGACGTAAGCCCGACATGTGATGACCAACAAAAAACGCGACCGGTTCTGAACCGGTCGCGTCCTCTGCAAGAGTCTTGGTCATCGATAGCGCTTACTTCGCCGCGTCCCACCACCAGCGGCCGGCGGGCAGTTCAGGGGCCTTGGCGATCTTGGCAACGCTGCCCAGCCGCGGTGATTCCGGGGTGAGCTTGGCGTCTTTCACGACCGACATGAAATCGCCTTTCACACCACCAGCCACCTGGACCACGATGTCGCGGCCGTTGTAGACGCGGTGATTGACGACTGAATCGATTTCCTTCGGCACCGCGTAGCGGGCCGTGGCGTAGTCACCGCGCGGGGTGAAGACACCCAAATCCCAGCCCGCCTTGTCGTTCAGCTTTTCGTGCTGAATCAGGGCCGAGACCAGCGCCAGGTCGAAGATGTTCTGCATGTCGGCGAACACCAGGTCACGGGCGGCCAGCTTGTCGTAGTTCGCGGTGAAGTTCTGCGCGAACAGTCGGTTGGTCGGCTCGGCCTGACCGGTCGGAACGTGCTTTCCGTCGGCGGTCAGGAACTGGTTTTCCGACTGGCACAGGACCGAGGAACCCTGGATCTCGAACACACTCTTGTCGGGGCTGTGTGAGACGGCGTCGTATTTCATCGTCAGCCACCACCGCAGCGCATCCATCGTCTGGGCCCCCTTGGACTGGGACGAGGCCGCGAGCAGGTCGAAGTAGCTGGGAATGTCTTTTCCAGCATCCAGCTTGTCGATCCCGATCATCTTCATCCGGTAGTCGGCTTCGACGATCACGCGGGCCACGCGGCTGTCGTTCGGCACACCCCAGATTTCAATGTCCTGGCGGCCGAGCTTCTGCTGAAGTTGACTGACCCAGTTGCGGACCGAGGTTGAACTGAGCGGTCCGCGGGCTTGGGACTTCTGCACGAAATCCGTCAGCGCCCGCACTCCGGCGTCGCGGGTGTTGATCGAGCAGCCAAAGTCCGCGTCGCCGCGCGAGAACGTCCGCAGCACGGTGACGAGATCATCAAGGTGCAACGTGGGACGTCCGCTGGTCGCGCCGACCGGCTGACCCTGGGCGTTGTACTGCCATGCTTCCGCGGGACCACCGATCACGATTTCGTGTGAGTCCGGATACACCATCACATACTTGATCTGGGACAGCCCGGCGAGTTGGGCCATTGTTTCCGGAACCGACTCACCGTCCGCCAGTCGCTGGGCAACGGCCCGTTCCAATCGCGTCAACGAGACCAGCCGCAGATCCGAACGGCGTGCGACGTCGGCATTGAGATCGGCCTTGCGGGCCTGCATCCCCAGCGACGCCAACACACCGGTTTGTTCCTCATTCGTCAGGCGATGCAGCAACCCGTTGGGAGCGACGCGAATCCCTTGTGGGTATTCCGTCATCGCACCACCTTCCTGGTCGACGAGCATCCATTTGCCGGACGTGTTTTGCATGATCATGTTCATCAGCGTCTGGAAGTCGGCCATCGAGCCGCCACCACCGAATCCAGCGCGTCCCGACAGGCCGCCGACACCAGAATTCTGCGGGTTCCGCGCGATCCGCGACAGCGTCGCCGCAGCCGTGACCGGTTCACCCGCAGCCTGCTGGGCGGCTGCCACACTCTGCACAAGTGCCCCCTGTTGGGCGGGATCGGCAACCCTCTTGGCGACATCCAAGGCGGGGCCGAATTCCCCGGCGGCCAGATGGGCGGCCACTCGGTTGGCAGCGTCCGCACCGGCCGGTTGATCGGCGGCGCGGATCAGGCCCGACATCACCATGACGCAACCAAGACCAACGATCATTCGAGTGAACGCGGCGCGGCAGCGCTGCACGACGTGAACTGGGGAACTGGCGCGAGGGGTGTGAGGCATGAAGTGGCTCCTGGGTGCCAAGGCACGGACGCGACTGCACAACCGCGCGGATCACGGTCGTTCGTCGAATTACAATCGTCCGTTGGGGAAGTGGCGTCAAGCAGATTCTGCGATTTCCCCCGTGGGAAGGCCGTCTGGCGCGCGACCATCCAATTATCCGGGGCAGCCGCTAGAATGCCGCACTCGCGCGTGCGTGGAAGTCCCTGCAAGGCGAACCAAACCGGAAAACTCTTCGCGACGCGCAGGCTTTGACGACGAGAGGTACAGCCGGACCGCGCTAGCGGCCGGTTCTCTTGGAACCGGCCGCTAGTGTAGTGTTTCACTCAGATGGGAGCTTATCTTGTGTGGCACGCTCTGAGGCTTTGCGAAGGGCGTGGTGGCTTAAATCACACGCCCTTCGAGGATTCAGGGCGTGCCACACAAAACAATAAGTTCCTGCAACAGTGAGACACTACACTAGCGCGGTCCGGCTGATTGGCAAAAGTCAGTGCCGTTTGGTTCACGCCGCTCGGCTAATAAAGTCAAAACGCATTCAGGAGCAGATCGGTGCCGGAGTTGCCCGAGGTCGAAACGATGGTGCGCGGCATCCGGCCGTTCGTGGAAGACCGGCGGATCGTGGCGGTCAACCGCTGCCCGACTCATTGCCGGCCGAACAGCGTCATTCCCCCCTTCAACCGCTTGGCGAAAGCGCTGGTGGGCCAGTCGGTCTCCTCCGTCCGTCGACTGGGGAAGCGGGTTGTGCTGGATTTGTCGAATGGATCGGCTGTCGTGGTGGAACCGCGGATGACGGGCCTGATGCTGCTCGCCAATCCGCCGGATGTCGACCATCTGCGGATCGAATGGCAGTTCGACGGGCGGCGGGAATTCAATTCGATCTGGTTCTGGGACCGCCGCGGTCTGGGGACGATCCGTCTCTACAAACCGGGGGAACTCGAACAAGTCTACGGACCGGACAACCTCGGGCCGGACGCGCTGGAGGTTTCGATCGAACAGTGGCGCGATCGGTTGCTGGCGACCCGCCGCGCCGTCAAAGTCGCGCTGTTGGATCAGAAGCTCGTCGCGGGAATTGGAAATCTCTACGCCAGCGAGATCCTGCACCGGGCGGGGATCGATCCCCGGCGAAGTTGCAAGAAACTGTCCAAGCCGCAGATCGAACGGCTCGGTCAGTCCGCGCGGGCCGTGCTGGAACTCGCCATCGACTACGAAGGTTCGACGCTGGGAGACGGCACCTACCGCAACGCGCTCAGCCAGAGCGGCCGGTATCAGAATGAGCACCGGGTCTACATGCGCGAGGACCAGCCCTGCCCGACATGCGATCGCGGCGTCATCGTGCGCCTTGTGCAAGCCCAGCGTTCGACGTTCTACTGTCCGAAATGCCAGCGCTGATTTGATCCAAAGTCCGGATCGGTGCAGGCACCAAACACCGTAGCTGAATTCGCAAAAATTCAGAGGCCTGCGTTAAATCCCCCCGAAGTCTTGCGACTTCGGCTACAACACGCGCCAGCCCGCACCCGCCCGCCGTGAAGTCCCACCGGATTGCCTTTCATGCCAACTGCTCGAACTTTATTGCCGGTGTTGTTCGTGGCGAGTTCGCTCGTTGTCGCGATGGCGGCGTCCGCCGATGCCGCTGGCGGACCCCGGCCTGTCAGTTTCGTGCGCGATGTCCGGCCGATCCTGGCGAAGACCTGCTTTGCCTGTCACGGGCCCGATGACAAGCACCGTGAGGCGGACCTGCGGCTGGACACGCGGGACGGTGCGCTGGCCGAACATGATGGACGTCGTGCCGTCGTGCCGTCGAATGTCGACATGAGCGAACTGGTCAAGCGGATCGTCTCGACGAACGCCGACGAACAGATGCCGCCGAAGGATTCCGGCAAGTCGCTCACCCCCGAGCAGATCGACGTGCTCAAACGCTGGGTCGCCGAGGGCGCCGCGTGGGGGACACACTGGTCATTTGAGAAACCGGCGCGTCCCGCTCTTCCCGCGGTGAAGACCTCGACTTGGCCGGTGACGGATCTGGATCGCTTCGTACTCGCGCGGCTGGAGAGCGAACGTCTGGCGCCGTCACCCGAGGCCGACAAACACACACTCGCGCGTCGCGTCGCGCTCGATCTGACCGGCCTGCCGCCCGATCCCGCGCTGCTGGCGAAGTACATCAACGATCCCTCGCCGCTGGCGTATGAACGGCTGGTCGATGAACTGCTCGCGGCCCCCGCGTTCGGCGAACGCTGGGCGCGGATGTGGCTCGATCTGGCCCGCTATGCCGAC
>JANMLE010000575.1:0-1004 GCA_031372385.1 Planctomycetota bacterium
ACCGATTCCTCACTTGCGATTCGAGATCGCGGCCACCGCTTCTTTGGCCGACGCGGCGACTGTTCGATCAGTATCCTCCGTCGCCGTTTTCAGAGCCGGCAGACTGGCGGTCGTGCCGATCTCCTTCAACAGCCGGCATGCCTCCTGACGCACTTCCGGCTCTGCGTGCGTCAGCAGTCCCAACACCGCCTTCTCGGCTTTGGTCCCGAGTGATTGCAGCGCCTTCGCCGCCTGCACCCGCGGGCCCGGTTCCGCGACCAGCTTCGCCAGCGGATCGGCGGCCCGTTCGTCCTTCAACTTTCCGAGGGCCTCGATGGCCGCCAACTTGACCAGCAGGGAGGTCTCTTCGAGACATTGTATCAACAGGGGAATGGTCTCGGCCTTGGCCCACGTTGCCAATGCATCGACCGCCTGCTTGCGGCGAAATGGATCCTTCTGCTTGAGCATCGCTTCGAGAGCCTTCAGGACATCGTCCCGCCGTTCGTCGAGGGGGACGGCATGCTGCAGCTTGCCAGCGGCCGCGTTCGCCTGTCCCGCGTTTGCACCTTGAAGGTCCGCCAGACACTGATCGATTTCCGCGGCGGAAAGCTTCAGCGTGAACTCATGCGGAACATTCGCAACAACGGGCGGATCAACACCCGCGACGGCAGCGGGCACCGCACCAGGCGGAGGCGGGTTGACTCCGGCGGGGAACCGCAACCGGGTCCGCGCGACCTCCTCATCGAACTGATCCGCCCAGCCAACCCAATGAATCCGGACGTTGCCGTTGGGCATGAGTTGCAGCACGTCGACCGGCAGCCACTTGCCGGCCCATTCCGCCACGAGGCGCGTTCCGACAGGGAGCGCCATCTCCTTTTCCACGGACTTGCCCGGCTGCACCGCGACCCCCGGAGCCTGCGCGATGTTTCCGGCCGCGCCCCGTTCCTCGACCAGTTGGTATGTCAGCTTGATCGGCAGCTTCGTGATCGTGTTCTTCTCGTTCTCCACCAGCGTGGCGGTATAGT
>JANMLE010000579.1:0-1511 GCA_031372385.1 Planctomycetota bacterium
ATCGTGTTCGCCCCCGGCTTCAGGTCCGCCGAGATATCGACATCCCACTCGAACTTGTAATCGGTGAGCCACCACGGTTCCGAGAACGGGCGATGCTTCACGAGGTGCCCGTTCACGTACAGCCACGCCTCGTTGAACATGCCGGGGAACTTCAGATGCAGCGGGCCCTGAGTCTGCGCCGCGTCCAGTGTCAGATCGGTCTGATACCACGCATGACCCGTGTAGCTTTGGAAGTCTTTCGTCACGATCCCCTGAGCCTGCGCGTAGAGATCGGTGCGAAGCTGTTCCCACTGACCGGCGTTGTTCTGGCGCGTCTCGATCGACACCGGCTGGGTGAGCTTGTTCCACCACGTCAGGTCGACAGGCTGGCTGGCCCATTTGTCTTTCACGCCGATGTCGCCCGGATCACGGCGGAAGTTCCAGACCAGCGGCGTCTTGGCCACGAGTTGTCCCTTCGTGCCATCGGTGAAAGGAAGCAGTTCGCGGTACTGCAGCACCTCACCGGGCCACCAGGCATAGCCGTGCTCGCCGATCCGCTTGTAGGTGGTGAACGACTCGTTCATGAGAGTGAGTTGCTCCCGCGCGGCCAAGCCTCGTTCGCCGGCCGCGACAGCCGCCTTGTAGTCCACGTCCGCGTTCGCGGCCCGCACCATCGCCATGTACGCATCAAGGACTTCAAACCCGAGGCGCGTGAAGCGAAGGCGGTCGACCACCCGTTTCGCGGTGGGCGTCGGCTGCGATGCCAGCGCCTGAGCGGCTTTCTCGGCGGCGGCGAGATGTTCGCGAAGCTTGGCGATCAGCTCCGGCGTATAGATCGCGGGGGCGAGGAAGTACTCGTGCTCGGTGGCGATCGTCTCCTGCCAGGCCGCAAAGATCGCATTCCAATAGGCCGCCATTTCCGGAGCCGCCGGCCCGTAGAAGTTCGCGTAGAACTCGGCCAGCGAAGCCTCAACGTCGGCGTCGGGATTCCACAGCAGTTCGCCGCGCAGGTAGAGGTTCGTGAAGATCGTGGCCATTGCGCCGCGGCTTTCGGTGTCGACTCCCAGAATGCCGGCCTTGCGGTAATGCTTCACGTCCTGCCGAAACGCCTGGTGCGACGGGTTCGGCAGATCGCGCCAGACGAGCATGCTCTGGTCGTAGTCGTAGATCACCAGCCGGCCTTGCATCACCCTGGCCCACTTGTACATGATCTCCTTGTACTCCTGGTGCGGAGCTGAGCGGGGATTGTCCATGCCGTGGATCGGGTCGAAGTCGATCGGTGCGAGGTAGCCGACCAGCGGTTTGGCGGCGGTCACGTCCTTCACCGGTGGCAGCGTGTTGTTCGAGTAAATCAGGAAGCCGTTCTTGGCGTTGCTGTTCGGAGCACCGGCCAGCATCCGCTGGGTGACCTTGTTGTAGAAGACCATGAAGGCGTCGGTGTACGACTGCGTGAGAAAGTACTTGTCGTACTGCAGCGCGTTCAGCTCCTTGTCCTGGGCAGAGTCGGATTCGTAAATGCCGTCTTCCAGCCC
>JANMLE010000592.1:0-8140 GCA_031372385.1 Planctomycetota bacterium
ACAGCCGTCGATGAAATCTTCACCCACCTCGATTCCCACTTGTGATGTCCGGGAACAACGTCCGGCATTAGTGTGCCGCGCCGTTCCCGTTGTCCATTCGCTCCGACGCGGGCACTGCCGCTGCCCCGCAATACTCATGAGGAACCACGGAAAACACGGAAAGTCACGGAAGTGGAAGAGTTGCACAACCCGCCGTCCGACTCAGCGTTTGTTGAGCAGGATGAGATCCGTTCGCGCAACTTCTTGCTCTTCTTTTTTTCCGTGGTGAATACTTCGGGCTTTGGGCTGAGAGACGGGGCTGCGGTCTTGCATGCCTCGATCGGATGAGTGTGACGTCAGACATTCACCACCAGCTCGGCAGCTCTTCACATTCGCACTCCGTTTGATTCGCGCGGAAATCGATTTGTGGTCCGCGCGAATCAAACGGAGCGCGAATGTGGGGGCGAAGCCGTTGCATCCGAGTCGGCGTGGGGAAACACAGCCCGCGTTGCGACACCACGAATGGACGGCTCCCTCACGGTCGCGGCTCGACTGCCGCGATGTTCGTCGTGAATACTTCGCGCCCGAGAATACTCCGCGCCAGGGTGCCGCCGAACCGTTTGATCCCCGAAGAATCAAGGGTCCGCACCGTTGGCTCCACGTCAGGCGCCGACGCTCAGAAGTCCATCTGGCACCGCAGATCGAACATGTTCGTGTGGTTGCCGAGGAACGTCCCAGCCGGCGTGTTTCCGGCGGGACCGCCGGGAGGGACTCCGCCCGGACCGGGTCCGGCATAGGCGTAGTCGGACACGGAATAGATGTAGTTGAACTGAATCTTCCAGTTCGGGTTGAGATACCAGTTCAGCCCCGCGGTGTAATCGTGGATCTGACCGCCGTGGATGTTCTTGTCGTTCAAGTCCAGGTACGAGAGCCGGCCGGCCGCCTCCCACGCCCCCCAGCCCGACACGCAGTCATCGCGCCACGGTCCGAAGCTGTGTTTGGGGATGATGCGATCGATCTGTCCCGTCTTGCGGTCATACGGACGATGCTCGCCCGTCAGGAAGTAGCCGGCTTGGGCGTACATGCCGGGGAGCACCGCCATCGAACCTCCCGCGGCATTCCGCGTTCCCGTGACGTTCGCGGCCTGATTCACTAGGTTCACCATGACTTCCGACTGAACGGACAATGGTCCGCGCACCCACAACAGTTCCGTTCCCAGGACGTTGAAGTTGTTCACACCCAGGAGGCCCGTGTTGACGAAGAACGGCGTGCCATTGAACGCGCCCGGGGCCGCCTGACCGCTGGTGCCGACCACTCCGTTTCCGTTGTTGCCGATGTACAGTTCCGGGATCGAGCGAAAGATCGTGGTCTTGTTGGGAGGCGCGTTGAAGTAGTGGGCCGCTCCCAGGTGCAGGTAATCCTCACCCTTGCTGCATTCGTCCCAATACGGCAGGTACGTGAATCGCTCGGCGCTTCCAAAGCCACCGACATTGGTCAGCGTGCCGCCGAATTGATCCTGGCCTGTGGTAAAGACCGACGCAGCCCAGGTGGACGACAGGTCTTCCGAGTTGTTGTAGAACCCGGTTCCCAGGTGACGGAACGGAGTGAATGCCTGGAACAGGACCGACCGCTCGGCAAACGTCGTGTAGCGGAAGCTGCTGACGACTTCCAAGCTGAACGGCTGCTTCCACTGACCAACTCGAACGGTGCCCAGCCCCGGAATCTGCGTCTGTTCGACCCACACATCGGTGAATGTCGGCCGGCCGAAGAACGCGAAGTCCATCTGAAAGAAGTAGTTCGTCGTCTCCGTCAGGGCACCCTTCGCGGAGAGCCGCGCCCGCCGGAAGTCCGCTCCATTCTGGATCGGACCGTAGGCCGCTTTGCTGTTGGCATCCTGATTGAAGAATCCGAGGTCGCTCTGAAAGACCCCGTTGATCTGCACCGACGGATAGGTCTTCTTGTTCAACCGATCGAGGATGCCGGACACGCTCCCCTGCAACGCATTGAGGTTCTGATCCTGCGAGGAGTCGACAAGGTTCGGCCGGCGCTGCAGGTACTTTTCGATCAGACCGCCGATCCGCCGCTCTTCTTCGGATTCCGGTTCCGAATCGACGGGCGGCTCTTCGGGGGATGGCGGAACGACCGATGCGATCGATTCCAAACCCAATGGACTTTTCGGCACGAACGCCGTGCGGAGCTCGCGGTTGTCCTGTTCGAGTTGTTCGATGCGCAGCCGCAAGTCTTCGAACGGGTCATCGGCGGCGGCAGAGGTGGCAACCGCGCTCCCCACGGCCAAGCCACCCAGCACTCCCGCCAGTCGGGTGGCCGTGAGCATGCCGTTCAACGACCAACCCCAGAACGACATCCGTGTCGAGATCATGATCACATTCCGTCGCGAATCAGATTCGGCAGGATCTGATTCCAGATTCCGGGCGCAACGGATACCGACGGCTTCGCTGCGCTGCCAAGCGTTCTTATCGAACTTCCCAACGCACGGCTTGACCGTCGGCCTGTCAGCACCTTCATCATGACGGACTAGTCAGCCTTACAATCGGACGATCCCGAATCAGCGGCAAAGTCGCCGAACGGGTGTTGGTGGCGACGCCCATTACGGAATGGGGGTGTCGTTCGGTCCGCGCTTGTCGGCCAGCAAGCCGACCGACCGGAGCTTGCCTCGAAGCGTCATCCGCGAAATGCCCAGACGTTCGGAGGCTTGGAATTGATTGCCGTCGAATTGCCTCATCACTTCTTCCAAGATCGCGCGATCGACGGCCGACTGGATTTCGCGGTACAGATCGGTGCGGCCCTCTGCCAACAGTTGCCGGGTCAGCTCGCTCACGTCGAGGCCGGATTTGTCCGATGACGGCGGCGACGGGAACGAGTCCGGCGGCGAGCCGGGCGACCCGGACACTTCCAGTGGCCGGGCGACGGAGTTCGCCGCAGCGACCGTCTCACTGACATTCAACCGGCAGCCTTCCGGCAGGCAGTCGGGCGTGAGGACGTCGGTTGTCGCGTGGACCATCGCGAACTTGATCGCGCTTTGGAATTCTCGCACGTTGCCGGGCCAGTCGTGGGACTCAAGGATCGTCTGGGCTTCCGGTGTCACGCTGCGGACGTTCTTGCCCAACTCCCGATTGAAGACTTTGACGAAATGGTCCCGCAGCGTCGGGATGTCTTCGCGGCGTTCACGGAGCGGTGGCAGCCGAATGGTGAAGCCGTTGAGGCGATAGAACAGGTCTTGGCGGAATTTTCCGTCGGCGACCATCGTGGCGAGGTCTTGATTCGTCGCGGCGATGATGCGGACATCCGTGTGGATCGTGGCGTTGCCGCCGACGCGCTCGAACTCCTGCTGCTGGACCAGCCGCAGCGCCTTGGCCTGGGTGGCGGGACTCATGTCGCCGATCTCGTCGAGGAAGATCGTGCCGCCGTTGACTTGCTCGAACTTGCCGATGCGGCGCTGGTCCGCGCCGGTGAAGGCCCCTTTCTCGTGACCGAACAGTTCGCTTTCCAGCAGTGATTCCGGCAGCGCGGCGCAGTTGACCGCGAGGAACGGTTTTTGGCTGCGTTGGCTGTAGTGATAGATCGCGCGGGCGACCAGTTCCTTGCCCGTGCCGCTTTCGCCCAGGATCAGCACGGTCGCGTCCTGCGAGGCGACCCGGCCGATGGTCTTGTAGACCTCCTGCATGGCGGGTGAGAGCCCGATGATGCGCTCAGCGTTCAACGAGCCGTCGTCCAATTCCGATTCCCCGACCACCGCGGGGACGTGACTCAGACGGCTGACTTCGATGGCCCGGCCGACGACCTGTTTCAGCACCTTGAAATCCACGGGCTTGACGAGGTATTCGAAGGCGCCGCGCCGCATCGCCTCGATCGCGGTCTCGGTCTTGGCGAACGCCGTCATGATGATGACCGGGATGCGCGGGTCGATCTGGTGCATCCGATCGAAGGCGTCCAGCCCCGACAGGTCCGGCAGCCGCACGTCGCACAGAACAACATCCGGATGGTGGCGGCGCAACAGTTCAATCCCCTCGCGCGCGGTGCCGGCGGTCAACACCTGCAAGTCCTTCGAACCGAGCGTCTCGGCGATCGTGAAGGTGATGTTCGGTTCGTCGTCGATGACCAGCAGCTTCGGCATGGGTGTTACTCACAAAACGGAATCGGAGGCAAACCGCCGACGGTAGCGATGATTATCCACGGCCCGCGTGGAACAGTCGGCTCTTGCATGTCGCTGAGTTCGCAAGAACTCAGCCCAAATCAACATCACGAACTGAGTTCTTGCGAACTCAGCTACGGGCCATGAATCATCCGGGCCAGCGTAGATGAATGAACGGGGGGTCACAATCTGCCCGCGATGAATCAGGATCAGAGTCGTCGGTGACGCGGCGTTTCATGCGGAAGCCTGTTGCGGCCGGGCGACCGGTAACGAAAGAGTGAACTCGGCACCGCCGTGCGGACGGTTGTGAACGGTGAGGATTCCCCCATGCGCGGTGGCGATGCGCTGGCAGATGCTCAGCCCCAGACCGGTGCCGGTTTCCTTGGTGGTGACAAACGGCTCGAACAGCGTGTCGAGCAGTTCGGCCGGAATCCCCGCACCATTGTCGGCGATCCGGATGGCGAACCAGTCGATGGCCGCGGGTGCGGGCGCGGGTT
The DNA here is from genome assembly GCA_031372385.1 of Planctomycetota bacterium. GTDB lineage: Bacteria > Planctomycetota > Planctomycetia > Planctomycetales > Planctomycetaceae > Schlesneria. The sequence continues at coordinate 4,630 of JANMLE010000592.1, forward strand.
CGCGCCGCGGTCGCGAAGACGGCAGCCGCATCGCGTCGTGTTCGCTGATCTCGCCGCGCGGCAACGGCAATCCGGTGATGTCAGTGCCGGTGTGAACCGGCACGGGCGGGACGGTCGTCTCGATATGCACATCGATCGCGCCACCGTTCGGCAGGGCGTCGAGTGCGTTGAGCAGCAGGTTCAGAATGAGCTGGCGGATCTGTGTCTGATCGACCACCGCGATGACGTGCGTCAATGGCAGGTCCAGCCAGATGGACACCGATTGCTGCTGGGCCCGGCCGTTGACCAGGTTGAAGACTTGCTGTGCGACTTCGTTCACGTCGACCGAGGTTTTCTCGGGAACGGGTGGACGTGCGAAGTCGAGGAACGCCTGAATCGATTGTTCCAAGCGGCCGATCTCTTCATTGATGATTCGCAGCGAACGCCCCGTCAGCCCGGCGTCGTCGCCGCGTTCGAGCGCGGCTTGAACGAGCATCTTCATCGGCATCAGCGGGTTTCGCAGTTCATGCGCCATGCCGGCGGCGAGCTGTCCCACCCGCGCGAGTTGTTCGGTGCGCAACAGTTCGGTCTCGCGCTGTTGCAGCCGCTGGACCACGTCGCCGATGTCGTCTTCGAGCCGTTTCAAGTCGGACTCGATTCCCTGAAATCCGCCGGTGTGAGAAATTGTCATCGGGGCGCGCACGTCATGCAGCTTGCCGACCACGTCGCTGACCGACACGTTCAATTGAACCATGGAGCGTCCGACAGCGCGGGCGATGCCGGTCCCCGTCAGCAGTCCGGCGGCCGCGCCGCAAATCCCCAGCAGCAGGAAGCCAACTTTCAGGTGCTGCGCGGTTTGCTGGTTGGCCTCGTTGGCCCGCTCGATCACCTCCTGGTTGAACGAGATGCATTGCCGCAACGGCTGCAAGACTTCGTTGGTCAGCAGTTCGTCGGACAGGCTGGTGAACTGCTCCGTCAGTTCGTCGCTGATCGGGCGACGCGTCGGGGGCGAGGAATCGGGCACCAGTGATTCGGCGAGAACCGGTGCGCTGAGTCGCCGCAGTTCCCGAAAGAAGCGTTCGTAGCCGACGGCGGCAAACTCAATCAAGTCTTGTTCCTGACCTTTTCTGGCCAGCGTCCTGGCATTGTCGAGCAGCGTGTCGGTCTTGCTCTGCAACGCGGCGGCCGTGGCGAGATTGTTCGGATCACCCGTCCGCAGGAACAGGTTCACCAGATACCGGACATCGCGCATCTCGATGTGGATGTCTTCGATGGCCAGCATCGCATGCATTTCCCGCATGATCAGATCGGAGCTCATCTGCTGTTGCTTGTTGACGTTCCAGGCGGCGAACACCCCCAACGCCAGCAACACGACACTGAGGCCGATCATCGGTGCCGCGATTCGTCGAACAACATGGGCAGACACGGTGCGAATCCGATTGGGGATGTTGTGAAGGTGTGTTGATGAATCGCAAACCGCGGGCCGTGAACGTGAACATTGTGGTCGGCGACATCTTCGCACAATGGACGCCGACGTCCGTCGAGGTCACCGGAAATTAAGGACGATCCGGACAGGTCCAGGATCGCATCACATTCCGAATAGACCTCGCGCGGCGGAAATGACCTCCAATTACAGATCGCTGGGCATCGACTCGTACTGCTAGGTGCCGGCACTTCCGCGCGCGGTCCAAAGTGTACCTCACGCGGTCGTGAATGAGAGGTTTTACGTTGAGCCCCAACGCCATCGGCGTGGGCGCGAATGTGGGTACAGCGTTGATCGCTCCCACGCCGATGGCGTTGGGGCTCAACGTCTCACTTGAGGCCGCGTGAGGAATAAAAGTCTTTGGTCAAGCCGCGTGAGGTATGAACTTGCTCCCGGTCCTCCCCTTCGCCAATGCGGTTGCCCGAATCGGAAGTGATGCTGTCGAGCAGGGGTCGGGGGTCGGGCGATCAGCAGAAAGTGTTTGACCCACGCCAACCCGACGCGTCGGCTTGCGCGTCAGGCTTCAATGGGTGGATCTTTCACCGGGAGTCGCCTAATGTGGTCGCATTGGATCAAGTATCTGCCGCAGTGAAACAGGAAGCCCGGCTTGTCGCCGGGTTTCCGTTTTCCAGGGACCGAAAGATTCCAGGGACCGAAAGAGCCGCATGGTGTTGCCGGTGATAAACAGTGACGAGCCGACGGGCGACGGCGACGCGGCGGTTGTGGTGCGCGACGTCGCGCATCGCTACGGCGATCATCAGGCTCTGGCCGGTGTGGGCTTTGCCGTTCAGAGCGGTGAGATCTTTGGACTGCTCGGACCAAACGGCGGGGGAAAGACGACTCTGTTCCGGCTGATGGCGACGCTGCTGCCGTTGCAGTCGGGAACGGTTCGGCTGCTCGGCTGTGATGTGGCTTCGCAACCGTCGGCGGTTCGGTCGTTGATCGGCGTCACGTTTCAATCTCCCAGTTTGGATGGGAAACTCACGGTGGTCGAGAACCTGCGGCATCAGGCTCATCTGTATGGACTGTTTGGTCGGACGGCTGGCCAGCGGATCGCGGTGTTGGTCGAGCAGCTTGGCATCGCGGACCGGGTCGGACAGCGTGTCGATTCGCTGTCGGGGGGACTGAAACGGCGGGTCGAGATTGCCAAGAGTTTGTTGCACTCGCCGGGGTTGCTGTTGCTCGACGAGCCCAGCACGGGTCTGGATCCGGGAGCCCGGCACGATCTGTGGGAGTATCTCGAACGGTTGTCGTGGGAACAGCGGGTGACGGTCCTGGTGACGACCCATTTGATGGACGAAGCCGAGCGTTGCGGACGACTGGGGATCCTGGATCGCGGCCGTCTGGTGGCGTTGGGAACGCCCGAGACTCTGCGCCGCTCGCTGGGGGGAGACTGTTTGACGGTGCGGTCCGCGCATCCCGACGAGTTGTCGGCCCGGATCTCAGACCGGTTTGGTCTCGCGCCGAAGCGCGTGGACAACGAACTGCGGATCGAACACGAGGCGGGACACGAACTGCTGCGCGATTTGGTGGTGGCGTTCCCCGATGAGATCTCGGCGGTCTCGTTGTCGAAGCCGACTCTGGAAGACGTCTTCATCGCGCGGACCGGACACCGCTTCTGGGACGATGCGTCACAGGAGGCGCGATGAACACAGGCGCGAGTGGGACTGATGGCGGTGTGATGGGCGGTGGCTCCGCGCTGGTCGAGTCGGGTGTCCCACGTTTCGATCACACACAGAACCGCGCCGCGTCGCCGGGATTGTGGTTGCCCGTGTATTCGCTGGCGCACCGCGAGTTAACCCGCTTCTTCCGGCAACGGACGCGCATCGTCGGCGCGCTCGGCCAACCGATCATCTTCTGGGTGCTGTTCGGTGCCGGGTTGCAGGGTTCGTTCCGCGGTCCCGCCGGCATGTCGTACCAGGAGTACTTCTTCCCCGGTGTGGCCGCGATGATCCTGATGTTCACGGCGATCTACTCGACCATTTCGATCATCGAGGATCGCCGCGAAGGGTTCCTGCAGGGGGTGTTGGTGGCACCCATTCCACGTGC
>JANMLE010000634.1:0-2308 GCA_031372385.1 Planctomycetota bacterium
CCTATAATACTCCGGGGCGTCCCTAAACGCCGCCGCGGGTGGGGGGTGGGGTTTATTTTACCGGCCCCCCGCCTACACCCAAAACCCCCCAATCCCTCAATTTGGGGATTTAAAAATACCCCCGACCCCTTCGCCACCTGAATGAACGGCCTCAGCGCTCGGCCACCGGTTCGACGATCTCGATCCGCAGGTTGGACAGCTCGCAGTTGTCGACGCTGGTGCCGGACTCCTTCAGCGGAATTTGTCGCAGACGAAACACGTTGCGGCCGGTTCGGAGCGAGTCCGCCGGCAGTCGGCACCGCAGCCGCTCGGGGTGATCCGGTGTCGCGCGGAACCGAATCCAGCGGTTCAGATCACCGGCCCGTTGATCGTTGATCGTCAGTTCGGTGAGCAACCGGCCCAAGCGAAGTTCCTTCAGGAAGGGACTCGCCGGCGGCGTCAGTGGCCCCGATGGTTCCAAGTCGACGGCGTCGAGTGAGAGCCACGCTTCGGCATTCGGGGTGAGCGACATCGGTGGGACATCGAATTGGCCGGACCACTCGGTGCCGTCGGGAATCGGCCGCTGAAAATCGTCGCGGATCGCGTTCCCCAAGTGGAGCGTGCGGGCATCGACCGTCAGGCATTGTCCGATGAACTGCGGTTCAACGCGGGCGACCTGGTTCCATGCGATCGCGAAGTTTCCCAACCACGGATGCGCGACAACGACGACGTTCCGATCGACGTCGATGATCGTGGCCATGATTCGGTCAGAGGGCTGCTGCGGCCGATCGAGACTCGGCTGAAATTCAATCGCGGCCCACAACCCCACGGACGGCGAACGCCCCGCCGCGGCCCGGTCCGGCTGACGCAGTGCCACATGGTGGACCGTATGCCATGCCACCAATCGGTCTCCCGCCGGTCCGGTCAGCGCGACACCCGCGGACGTCCCCTGTGCCACTCGTCCAAACAACCGGTCTCCGTTATGCAGGGCGATGCAGTCGTCCTGAATGGAGGGGCGAACGGGCGATCCTTCGGTGGCGATCTGCACGCGGCTGATTTGCAGGTCGTCAATCCACACCGGTCCCGTCGCCGCGAATCGAATCGATCGGAGCCGGCCCGCCGAACGGACGGCTGAAACCAACAGCGCATCGTCCACGACACAGACCGCATGATCCCCCAGAAACGCCGCGGTCAGACAATGCCAGCCGTGACTCAGAGTGACAGCTTGTTTGGTGGCCGAATCATCCGCGCGACCGCGGACCGACATCGACGCCGAGTCGGACGCGGTGCTGAGACTCCACCGGGACTCGGCGTCATCCGTCTGAAAATCGAAGTCGACGCGCAGTCCTGTCGCGTGAGCTTTCAATTCGTCCGCGGAATCCTTCGTCTGTACTTCTGACTTCGCACCGGCAGGCTCATCAATGCGAAACCAGAACTGCACGCGCGACGCCTCGGGCAACCCCGTTACGTTGTAGACCACCGGCTCGGGAACGCGGGCCATGTTCAAGCTTGCCAGACCGCCGGCGGAGCAGTCCGCATCCAGCCACTTCGCGTCGATCGACGGCCGCTCGACCAGCGACGTCACCGCGCCCGCGGCGGCTGGCTCGAAGGACTCGTAGAGCAGTTCGGTTTCACCGTTCGGAACACTCACGCCCGCCACGACGGCGCGCGGCACGCGGACGGTCTGACCGCTACGCAACCGCAGCTCGATCTCGTTGTCTTCCCAGCGAAGGATCTCGGCCAGGAACCGGTCGCCGCCCAGCAACGTGAACTGTCGCAACGGCACCGACGACCGGGAGACTCGGGGCCGCCGGGGGAGATTCAGGCGGGAAGTCAGCAGTGACGGCGATCGTCCGAGCGGGCTCAGGATCTGGTCGACGACGAACCGGCCGGGCGAATCGATTCTCAACGCGGGCCTAGTCGAACTTGTCGGCCGGGCGACCTGCGGTGAAGGTCGTTCCGCGCGGGCAGCCACCGGACTGGCGAGGCACACCACGCAGCCGACCCGCCAAACGACGATCAGAAACACCCGATTCCGCACCCCAGTCCCTTCCTGGAAATCCGTCTGACAAACCCCGTGCATGGCGCGGGGGCAGTCTGTGAGATTCATGTTCGGCGGTCAACCGCGCCTCAACCATCGCTCGCGGCTTCCGGCTGCACATACGCCCACGCTTGGAAGAGACCCTCCGCCGTTTCGACCGACACGAGTTTGCGCTGGTACAGGTGCCCGACCAATTGACCGGGCGGGATCTCTTCCAGTTCGTCGCATCCGGAGAGTGTGTCGTCGTAGTCGGCGACGTCCAGAAAGAACAACTCGCCATCGACAACA
>JANMLE010000656.1:0-4472 GCA_031372385.1 Planctomycetota bacterium
GCGACCAGGCCCAACAGAAACAGACGGCTGAACGACGCGATTGATGTCTGGAAGCTCATGGTTATACTCCTGCGAACGAGATGCGGGTTCCGATGTAACAGCCACTGACAGACACGCAATCGGCCCGGCCGACCGGACAAATTTTTTCTTAAAATCCCATCTCCGCCCTGTCCTCACCCACTTCCGCACCGACACCCCTCCTGTTGGAACCGGCTCCCATCGCCAGTGATCCCCGCGAACTCCTGCAACAGATTGAACGTGGTGAGCAATCCGCCGCGGAAGAGTTCGTCCGCCGCTATCTCCCCGAGATCCGCCGGGCGGTCCGGGTTCGACTGACCGATCCCCGCCTGCGCCGCGTGCTCGACTCGGTCGATGTCTGCCAGTCGGTCTTCGCCAATTTCTTCGTGCGAGTGTCGATGGGCGAATACGACCTGAATCATCCCGGCGACCTGGCCGCGTTGCTGATCGCGATGGCCCGAAACAAACTGCTCGATCACGTTCGGCGGCTGCGGTCTCAGAAGCGGGACCAGCGGCGGATGACCGCCGATGGCGATCTGGAACTGGCGGGCGTGATGGATTCCGCGGACGGCCCGGCCGAGATGGCTGCGAACAAAGATCTGCTGGCCGAAGTCCGCCAACGGATGACGGTCGAAGAACAACAGCTCGTCGATCTGCGCGGGGCCGGACTCGAATGGCCGGAGATCGCCGCCCAACTCGGGGCCGCCCCCGATGCGCTCCGCAAGAAGTTCACGCGAGCCATCGATCGCATCGCCCAGCAACTCGGCCTGTCGGAGTTCAAATCATGAGTTCCCTATCCGGCACGGGCCACTTCATCGTGGATCGATTGCGCCAACTTCAGGTCGAAGCGTGGCAGCGCGGCGAGCGGTTGCTCGTCGAGCAATTGATGACTCAATCCGGCGTGTTATCCACCGACGATGAGTCACTGTTGGAGTTGATCTGCGCCGAACTGTTGCTGCGTGAGGAAGCGGGTGAGGTTCCCACGGCGGCGGAATACATCGCCAGGTTTCCTCGTCTGACAGACGCTTTGCAGCGGCAGTTCGAAGTGCATCAATTGCTGGGATCGTTGGACGGACTGCGATCGATGTCGGTGCTGCTCTCCGGCGACCTCGGGTCGGACGATGCCACGGACCGCGCCGTCAAGTCCGTTGATTCGGGATTGGACGGAGCGTTCCCGGAAGCGGACGGTTACCAGATCCTGCGCGAGTTGGGCCGCGGCGGCATGGGAGTCGTCTATCAAGCCCGGCATCTGCAACTCAACCGGATCGTGGCCCTCAAGATGATCCGCGACAGCGCCCTCGCCGGGAGCGCCGTCCGCGAACGGTTCCGGGTGGAAGCGAAGGCGGTCGCCCGCTTGCAGCATCCCAACATCGTGCAGATCTACGACTACAGCGAACTGGGTGGTGTCCCGTTTTTCTCGCTGGAATACGTGGCTGGCGGGAGCCTCGCCGAGTTCGCACGGCATCAGCCGCAACCGATCGCGGCGTCGGTGTTGCTTGTCGAAAAGCTCGCGCGGGGACTCGACCACGCGCACCGCGAAGGGATTGTGCATCGCGACCTGAAGCCGGCCAACATCATGCTCGCGCGGGTTCGCACCGACGGCAACTCGTCGGACACGTCTGGCAACTCGGGTGCCTTGGGCGCGACTAGCTCCGCGGACATGCCTTTCGAACAGACCGATCTGGCGCAACTGGAGCCGAAGATCTCGGACTTCGGACTGGCCAAGAGTTTGCTCGACAACCAGGATCTGACTCACAGCGCGGCGATGCTGGGGACGTGTCTCTACATGTCGCCCGAACAGGCGTGGGGACGATCGCGCGATGTGGGTCCGGCGACGGATCTCCACGCACTCGGTTTGATCCTGTACGAGTTGCTGACGGGGATCGCACCCTTTCAGACGGCGTCGATGGCGCAGACATTGGATCAGGTCCGCTTCACCGAGCCGCCCCCGCCGAGCCGATTGCGCCCCGACGTTCCGCCGGCGCTCGATGCCATCTGTCAGCGCTGTCTGCGCAAGGAGCCTGCGGAACGGTATCAAACCGCGGTGGAACTCGCGGACGATCTGCGCCGCGTTCTCGAAGGCCGCCCCGTCCTGACGAAGACACCGGCCAAGCGATCGACACGCCGCCGCAGATCCGTCGTCATCGCCGCTGGATGTGTGGCACTCGCCGGACTGTTGAGTTGGTTCCTGCAGGGAAAGAATCCCGTCGAGAAGCCGGACGATTCGCAGCGGTCGGCCACGACCGTGGGGACTGTTCCACTCGTCGCTCCTCCGCGCACGACCGGTGAACCGTTCGCCTTCCTGGTCGGAGTCCGATCGTATCGCCTGCCGGGCCAATCGATCGACTTGGAGTTCACCGAATCCGACGTGGATGAAATGTCGCGAGTTCTCTTCCGGCAGGGCTATCCGCGCAGAAACATCCGGCTGCTGACACAGTGGAATGAATCCGACAACCCGGATCTGGCTCCGACGGGTCGGAACATTCGCAAGCAACTTCAGCAACTGCTGGAAGCCTGCATCGCCGACGACACGGTGCTGGTGGCCGTCACGGGGATGGGGGGCGACTTGGGCAACCCCTCGATGTATTGCTACCTGCCGGCCGACGGGCGACCGGATCAAACCGAGTCCATGCTCTCACTGGCAGACTTCTACGAACTGTTTCGACACTGTCCCGCCAAACAAAAGCTGTTGCTCGTCGACACTTGTCAGACGGTCGTGGCGGACGGCATCGACTGGTCGCAGCGCCCGAATCCTCCCCCCGGCATGGCGGTGTTCTTCGCCTGCGCGCCGAACGAGGCGAGCTACGAACACGCGAGACTGCGTCACGGAGTCTTCTCGTATCACGTGCTGCGGGCGCTCGAAGGGGCCGCCGACAGCAACCGCGATGGAGTCATCGTCCTGGACGAACTGGTGAGCTACGTGACCAAACAGGTCCGGCAATTCGTCGCCGAGAAATTCGTCAACGCGTCGCAGTCGCCGTATCTCGTCAGCAACCTGCCCGGATCCACGCCGCTGATTCATCTGCAAGCCGCACCGAAATGATCGACGCCCGATCGGTGGTCGCAGCAGCCTGTTGAACAACGTGGACTGGCCGGACCTGGCACCCGCCCACAAACTCAACCCACGCCGACGCTGGACGCAACCAAGCCGATTCATCCGTCGCACGGCCGGCCGACGCCGACGGACCGTCGGTCACGACTTCTGGGTCAGTTCCTTATAGACGTGCTCGATGTTCTCCACCCGCTCTTTCACGTCCACTCCGGTCCAGGTCTTGTACCATGGAAGGTCGATCGACTTCTTGATTTCGTCGAGTGACTTGCCGGCGTTGATCGCTTCCTGGATCGCCTGCCGCAACTCGACGAAGTACCGCCGCTGTTGATCGATCAGCAGGTTGTCGCTCTGGTCGCCGTGGCCGGGGCAGAGGATCTTGATCGGCAGCTTGGACATCTCGGTCAGCACCGCGATCCAACTCGCCATGTTGCTTTCCCCGGTGTAGTTGAAGGGGCCGTTCACGCAGCTATCACCGGTGAACAGAATCCCCTGCTTCGGCAGCCATGCCACGGCGTCGCCCGGTGTGTGCCCGTGGCCGAAGTGAATCAACTCGACCCGCTGCGTGGCGTCTTCGATGATCATCTTCTTGGGGAAGTAGAGCGACGGGATGCCGTACTTCAGCTTGCCGTACTCGTCGGGCTTTTCCTGCTTCTGCTTTTCGAAGGACGGAACGCCCTTCTGGATGAACTGCTCGCGCGCCTGTTCGGAGGCGATCGCGCTGGCACCCTGGGCGATGAGGATCGGATTTCCATCGGCATGGTCGCCATGCCAGTGCGTGTCGAACACGTACTTGATCGGCTTGTCGGTCGTCTTGCGGATCTCCTTGACCAGCTCTTCCGCCTGATTGGGAAAACTCGCCTCGATCACGAGGACGAAGTCTTCGAACACGACCCAACCCTGATTGCAGCCGATAAACTTGGGCTGCCATTCCATCTTGCGGAAGTAGACTCCGGGCGCCAGTTCCGTGACCGTCGTTTCCGTCGGCTTGAAGATTCCCAGAGCATGCCCGCAGACGGCCGCCATGACGATGAGCGTCAGTCCGGCCACAACCCGCGGTCGGAGCTTGGATGTGGCGGTCACACCAAGTTCGGTCGAATTGAGTCGTCCGGATGGAGGAGCGTTCGGTGGTGTCATGTTCGTTGTTCCAGAAGTCGGGAGGCACGGCATGGAGTCAGATCGACCAGTTGGCCCGAGTGTGCCGCACGGGTAACGTTGGTCTACACAGCAAACCCGAAAGTTGACGTCACCTTTTTCTGCGAGCTTCAACCATTCGATCTTTCGACTGACTCGATTTACACAATCGGATCAAGACTTCTTCGCGAGCGGGGCCATTCAATTCGTTGAGAACCGCTTCAGGATATTCTGGAAAGAAGTTACCCCACCAATGCTTCGTTCTGCGATT
>JANMLE010000710.1:0-1069 GCA_031372385.1 Planctomycetota bacterium
CGCTGAGCGGCTCGTCGCGCAGGAAGTCGATCGACCGCTGTCGTTCGTGCGGTGACGCAGCCCGCCCCAAGGCCCCGTGGAATGCGAGGTCGACGGCGCGGCCGGTGTCTCCGCCCGATTCGTGTTGCAAACGAATCGCGAACGCATGGGCGAGGTCGTTCGACAAGCGGCCGTTCAGCAGTTCCAGCGCCTGCGGCGCGTGCGTGCTGGAATCTCGGCGGGCACAACTGTTCTGCAGCGTCGGCGCGTCGAGGTTCTCCATGAAGGGCAGCCGCAGGTTCCGCTTGGCGATCAGGTAGATCGAGCGCCGGTCATGTTCGCGCGCGTCGGACGTGACCTGCCACTGGGTTGGCTTGTACAGGAGTTGGACCAGTTCCTGGTCGACCGGCACGAGGACACTCGGCCCGCCTTCTTTCAGGTTCAGGCGTCCAGAGACCGCCAACATCGCGTCGCGCAGTTCCTCGGCGGACAACCGGCGGCGGTTGAAGTGGGACAGCAGGCGGTTCTCCGGGTCGACGCGCTCGCTCACCGAGTGAGCCGATCGACTCGACTGCCGATAGGTGTTGCTGAGCACCAGCGCGCGATGCAGCGGCTTCCATTGCCAGCCGTGATCGATGAATGATCCCGTCAACCAGTCGAGCAACTCCGGATGACTCGGCCGGTCACCCTTCAATCCGAAATCGTTCGCGGTCTTGACCAGGCCCATTCCAAAGTGGTGCTGCCACAGGCGATTGACGAGGACTCGCGTGGTGAGCGGGCTGGAACGAATCAACCACGCGGCCAGTTGAGTCCGCGGATCGGTGACATCGGGTTCGAGTTCCGCGAGGTCGTCGGGAACGAGAACACTCGGCGGACGCGGACCGACCGGTTCGCCCTTGTTCTCCCACGCGCCGCGCCGCAGGACGTGGATCGGCGTTCGTTTCGCGAAGTCGTTGTGCGTGCTGGGAATCGTGGCCAGCGGCGCGGGAAGCGCGTCTTCCAGGGCTTCGATCATCTCGGTCAGCCGAGTCCGCTCCTCGCCGGTCAGCAGTCGAGCCTGCTTCTGCAAGACTGCGATCTCGTCCTTCAA
>JANMLE010000719.1:0-8241 GCA_031372385.1 Planctomycetota bacterium
GATCGCGAGGCTCGCGATCAGGGCGCACATGATTTCGGGCTTCCAGACACACACGACTCGTCCCAGCCAGACTCCGGCTGTCACACAGTACCAGCAGCGCGGGATGCGGCCATCGAGTGCCCACCACGTCACCATCCCCAAAAAGAAGTGGTGGAAAAAATAGATGACGTACGGGTCGAGATCCGGGTTGGCACACCAGCCGAAGACCGAGACTGTAGCCAGCGGGGCGAACAGGACTACCACCACGCGGGGATCGGCGGCGGCCTGGCCGTTCGTCACGATGGGGCGCACGAAACGGGCCGCCAGCAAACCGACTCCGAACAGCGCGTAGAACTGCACTTCAATGCAGAGCGTCCACATTCCCGCCGACAAGTTGGGATACCCGAGCAAGTCCTGGGCGTAGATCAGATGACTGGTCACCCGTGTCCAAGAAGTGGGTTCATCGAGCGGTGACGGAAACCAGCCGAACGACGCGTGGATCTCGTGCAACAGCACGACGATCAGCAGCGTGACGAAATACGGTGGCGACAGCCGAACCAAACGACGCACGAAAAAGTTCGCCACTGACCGGCCCGTGGCGCGACCATCTCGGAACGAGAGCGGAATCACGAAGCCGCTGATGACCAGCATGAACGGCAGACCCACCCAACCGAAGAGTGCCCATTGCTCGATCAGAAACGGCATGACCAGCCGCGAAGTCTGCGGGTCCGGTTCGTAACGATAGAGGTGATAGCCGGCGATGCTCAATGCCGCCAGGCCGCGCAGGCCGTCGACAAACGCATACCGCGAAGGCGGGCTGCCGGCCGCTGGCGTGTCGGTCATTTGTTTCAAGACTCTTCCCTTCTGCGCTGAGGATAGGCAGCAAACCATCGGGCAAACTGTGAGGCTGCTCGAGAACCGAATCAAGCGACCGCCACGAAATCGCGATGTGCCAGTGCTCGAAACACGGAGGCACGGAGAGACGGGCGTGACTTTCGATGCGTTCCGTGGTGAATGAATCGCGTCCAATCGCTCCGCCAGTTGCGGGACAACGGACCGGGAAAAGACTTGTCGCACGAAGTGGCCGCTCGCCGTTTTCCGCCGGGCCTGTTACGCTGCGCCCCATGAAACTGAAAACTCTGCCGGATGACTTTGAAGTCGAAGAACTGAGCGATTTCCCGCTGGGACATGGTCCGTTTGCCGTTTACCTGCTGACCAAGCGGTCACTCGGCACGCCCGAGGCCATCACCGCGATTGCCGACCGCTGGAACCTGTCGCGGCGGCAGATCAGCTATGGCGGTTTGAAGGACAAGCACGCCGTCACGCGGCAGTGGTTGACGATCCACAACGGCCCGCGCCGGGACGTGAAACAGGATCACTTCACGCTGGCATATCAGGGTCAGGCGGTCCGCGAATTCGGGCCGCACGACATCGCCGCCAACCGGTTTCGCGTGGTGATGCGCAGCCTGACCAGGGACGACGCGGAACGGATCGTCGACCAGCGCGACATCGTCGCCCGGGACGGCGTGCCCAATTACTTTGACGACCAGCGATTCGGCTCGCTCGGCGAATCGGGTGAGTTCATTGCGAAGCCGTGGTGCCTGGGTGACTACGAACGAGCGGTCTGGCTGGCGCTGGCCGAACCGAATCCGCACGACCGGCCCGGCGACCGCGACGAGAAGCAGACGATCCGCGATTTCTGGGGCCGCTGGATCGAATGCAAGGCCGCGCTGCCGAAGTCATCCCGCCGCAGCATCGTGACGTACCTCTGCGATCATCCGACGCGCTTTCGCGACGCCCTCGCCCTGTTCCGTCAGGACATGCGCAGCCTGTGGCTGGCGGCGTTTCAGAGTGACTTGTGGAACTTGATCCTGTCGGCCTGGTTGCAGGAACGGGTCGATCGGTCGCGGTTGTACAAGGTCGAACTGGCCACCGCGAATGTCCCGTTCTATGCCGAGCTGACCGATGCCGAGCGGGCGTCTCTGGTCGAGACCGCGCTGCCGCTGCCGTCCGCCCGGCTGCACCTGGAGCCCGGCCCGATCCTGACGTTGTATGAATCCGTGATCGCCGACGAAGGCTTGTCGCTGCGCGAGCTGCGCGTGAAGTATCCGCGTGACAGCTTTTTCTCGAAGGGCGAGCGACCGGCCATCGTGATCCCGCGCGACTTGAAGATGCACGCCGACGACGATGATCTCAGTCCCGGCCGGCACCGTGTCACGCTGCAGTTCGTCCTGCCGCGCGGCACGTACGCGACGATCATCGTGAAGCGATTGACTGAACTGGCGACGGACTGATCGCGACTGAACTGTAGTCCCGTCGCTCCGCCGACGGGACGGCCGCAGAAGCGGTCCACACGAGGGGACGCTCAACGCCGCAGGTCCCGCCGACGGAGCGGCGGGACTACAGTAGAGCTGCACGGGCAAGAGTGCCCATCCTCCGGAAGAATGACTCCATGCGTGACTTTCTGATCGAGTTCCTGATCTTCGGATGGAAGGAGGCTCGCGCGTGCGTGTTTGCAGGCAGCTTCTTCGTGGTCCTGATCGCGTCGCGCTATGTGCCGCTGGGAGACCTGCCGCGATACGACTTCATCTTTCTGGCGGCCATCGCCATTCAAATCGTGTTGCTCGCGACGCGGATCGAATCGGGCCGCGAAGCCGTGACGCTGTGCCTGTTCCATTGCATCGGCCTGATCCTGGAACTTTTCAAGACGCATCCCGCCGTCGCGTCGTGGAGTTACCCCGAGCCGGGATATCTCAAGCTGGGGACTGTGCCGTTGTACAGCGGCTTCATGTACGCGGCGGTGGCCAGCTACATGTGTCAGGCGTGGCGGATCTTCGACCTGGAACTGGACCGCTATCCGAGTTACTGGCTGAGCGGCCCGTTGTGTGCCGCGATCTACATCAACTTCTTCACGAACTGGTACATCCAAGATCTGCGGTTCCTGTTGATCCCCGCGGTGTTCGCGATCTTTCTGCGGACGCGGGTCAATTTCACCGTCTGGCGCGGCCGGCGTCGGCGCATGCCGCTGGTGTTGTCGTTTGCGTTGATCGGTTTCTTCATCTGGGTGGCCGAGAACATCGCCACCTTCGTCGGCGCGTGGGTCTATCCCGAACAGACGGCCCGCTGGACCGCGGTGTCGTTTCAGAAATTCAGCTCGTGGTTCCTGCTGGTGATCATCAGCTTCCTGATCGTGGCCGATCTGAAGCACGTGCGTGAGCGCCGGGGTCGGGCGGTCGAAGAGCCAAGTGCGTCTTGACTTCCCCACCTGATTGCATTCATGTTGTCTGGCGTTCGCCGGATACAGTCCGGCGCGGCGGGCCGTTTCAACATTTGTGTGCGACACGTGAACGCGCCTCGCGCCGATTCGACTTTCCTGGAGTACGGGATGATGCGGATTGCGTTGCTTGTCACTGTTCTTGTCGGCGTTTGTTCCGTCACCATCAGCTTCGCGGCTGAGCCCGCCGCGAAGCAGCAATCCGACGGCATCGTCGGTCGACAACTGGTCGACATGTTCCATGCGGGTTTTGGGCGCGGTTCGAATCCGCTCAAAGAAGCCCGGCGCCACTACGACGCGGCCAAAGAGAAAGCCAAGGGGGATCCGCGCGTGGATTACGCCTTTGGGTTGGTCCTGTTGAAGCAGTTGCACAGCAAGGATGCGCTGGCACAGTTCGAGTCGGTGACGAAGTCGGCTCCGGACTATTGGCCGGGATGGCAGGCGCTGATCTGGTGCCATTTCGCCGCCAAGGATCACGCCCAGGGATACTCGCAATTGACGGAGTTGGCGCGGCGGCTGGCTGTCTCCAAGACGGACTTGGCGGAACGCCAGGCGTCGGCCGAATGGGTCGGGCAGGTCATTGCCGCGGTGCAGAAGTCGGCGGACACGATCAAGCAGCGGGAAGCGTTGCTTCGGGAAGACGAGGCGTTGAAAGAGATCTTTGGCCCCGAACTGCAACCAAGTTATGCGGATGGGAAGGCCACCGTGAATTCACTGCATGCGACGCTGGAAGATGACGTGCAGCAGACGCGCGAACTGATGCAGGCCAAGCAGGACAAGGAACGCGCCGAAAAAGGGGGCCAGGTCGCCAAGGATCTGGAGGCTTCCGCTGAGAAGCGCGAGTCACTCAAGAAGTCCGCCGAAGAATGGAAGAAGACACTTGATGAGCAGGTGGCGAATTTCGACAAGCAGCTATCGCGGCTCGAAAAGGACTACGAATTCCTGCAAAAGCGGCTCGTGTCGATCGCCGCCTCGCAGTTGCAGTTGAACACTGAGTTGGCGTTGTTGGACCAGTCAGTCAAGAAATCCAAAGACAAGGACACTGTGGCTCCCCAAGCGATTGAGAATCGAAAAGCCGCTTTGGGAATGCAGCAACTCAAATATCAGGTTGACGCGGATCAGTCGCTGGCCGCGACGATGGTTGTCTCGCAGAAGGCGCAGGTCGTCGCCATGCAAAAGGTCGCGGCCATCCGGCAGTACGAGAAGGCGACGGGACAATTGGTTCAGTCGGATGCCAGCCTGGACAAATGGCAGGGCCGCCTGACGAAGGAAGGTGAGAAACTGAAGTCGCCTCCCAAGGGGAAGCCGGCTCCCGTGGCCAACAAGATCAACCAAGTGCGGTCGTTCCACACATACGTCGATTTGGATCTGGCTCTGGAACGCGACCGATTGCTCGATTCCTTCGGAGTGGCAATACCTGAACCGAACGCCGGCAAATAGCAGAGGGGACGAGTCATGAAGTGTCCGTTGCGATGCATCCCATGCGTTTTCAGCGTGATCGCCGCCGTACTGACTTCAGTGCAAACAGAGGCGGCGATCCCTCCGGGGGCGAAGTCGGACAATTCACAACTTCGCGCGGTGTTGTTGTCAGAAACCTCGAACGAGACCGTGAGTGTCAACCGCCGCGGTGCGCTGCAACCCACCACTCGGTTGGAAACGGCTTCCACTGCGGAATGGTGGCAATCCGGCTTCTTGAAAATCAGCGATGCGTGGCATCAGGCGGATTCGATTTCAGTCGATGCGAATTCTGCGGACCTGAATGATTACCGAGCCCAGCGCACGGTTGCATCCAAGACGCAGGCAGGCCAACTGACGCTGGCCAACTGGTGTCGTGAGCACAAGTTGCCGGCCCAGGAACGAGCCCACTTGACTCAAGCGTTGGAACTTGCCGGGCCGGGTATGGACCGAGCGCCGATTTACATTCGCATGGGTTACACGCCACTCGGCGAAGCGTGGGTGTCGCCTGCCGAACTCAAGGCCCTGCAGATGCAGGCTCAACGGAATGTGGTGCACCTGCGCAAGTGGCAACCGGCGATTCAGCGGATCGCGCGCAACTGGGTCGGGAATCCCAAACAGCGCAAGTTGGCAGCGGACGAATTGAAGGGGATCAAGTCCCCTGCGGCCATACCGGCGCTGTTCGCCGCTTCCACCATGAATGAATCACTGACTCAGGCGATTTGCGCTCAATTGGACACGATCCCCGCGTTCGAAGCCTCGCGGGCCCTGGCGGTGCTCGCGGTTCAATCCGAGTGGAGAACCGTCCGCGACTCTGCCATCAAATGTTTGAACGACCGGCGGATCGACGATTTCGCCCCGATCCTGCTGGCGGAAATGCGCAGCCCGTTCTCGACTGCCAAGGCGAACAGTGCCGCCGAGTCACCGACGCTGTTCTTTCGGGAGGAAGCGGATCGCTATTTCGCTGTCGAGTTGCAGTTCGTCCCCAGTGGATCAGTAACCACCGTCTTTCCACCGCGAAATCAGTTGTCTCGATTGGAAATGGAAACTGACAAACGCCGTGAAAATATCGACCGAGCCCGCTTCGCCGCCGACGTCGAGTACGCGGTGCAACAGCGAGTCGACGATGAGAATGATCGCACCGAGGAAGTCAATCGACGAGCCGCCGCCGTACTGGCCGAGGTCTCTGGACAAGAGCGGTCGGGCAATCCTCGTTATTGGTGGGGGTGGTGGCATCTGTACACGGGAACTCTGCCTGCCCCGAAACATTGCCAGGTGGAACGCAAGTTCGTGCAGACCCAACCTGTCATCAACCGAGTGATGAGAACGATGAAGTGCAGTTGCCTGATCGCCGGCACGCCCATTTGCACCGACCGCGGATTTGTCGCGATCGACAAGCTTCAAGTCGGTGACCTGGTCCTGGCCAAGGACATCGACACCGGTGAGATTGCGTACAAGCCGGTCGTGCTGACCACCGTGCGACAACCCGTTCCCGTCCGGAAATTCATCGTGAACGGCACGCCCATCGTTGCCAGCAGCGGCCACAATTTCTGGGTCAGCGGCAGCGGCTGGATCAAGACCCGCGAATTGCTATCGGGCAAGCCGATCCACACCGCGACCGGCATGTCGCGCGTGGAAACCATTGAGGACCAGCCCGATCTCGCCCCGGTCTACAACATCGTCGTCGCCGATTTCCACACGTACTTTGTCGGACCGGCCCTGGTCCTCAGTCATGACGTCACTCCCCCTGATCCGACCAATATCAAAGTCCCAGGGTTGGACGAGGAATAGACGTGACTTGTTGTAGGGCAGGCTGGCCGCCTGCCTCGATTCACGTACGCAGCATCGTGCTGTGCTGTCAGCGAAGCGAGACCTCGGCATCGGGCCACTTGCGAACGGCGTCCGCGGCCTGATGAATCAGCGGATCGATCAAGCCGGACAGCCGCTCACCCTGGGGATTGGCGTCGGAATTGAAGAGCACGGCCCAGTTGAGTCCGTCGTGACGGCGAACGAGTAGCGTCGACGTTCCCGTGATCGCTCCGGCGTGCCAGGTGTTGGACCGGCCCCCGTCGCCGATCGGGCGGACGTTCCATCCGCATGCATAGAACGCGGCCTTCGGTTGGCCATCGGCCTCGTGCCCCGCCGCCCCTTCCGGCCGGGCCCACATGGTCTGGATCGTTTCCGGCTTCAGCAGCTTCGACGCCGCCGGATCATCAAACGCCGACGCGAACCGGACGAGATCCACCGCCGAACCGATCCAGCCCCCATGCGCTTCGTACGCCTCGAAGTTCTCAGCACCATACACGAGCGGCACCTTGGCACCGAGCTTCGTGCCGTTCACCGCCATCTGTTCGCGGCGCTTCGGGTCGTAGTACCGGACCTCGTTCTTCGCGAGGTCATCCTGCCACGCCCGGCCGAGTTGCATCGTGGTCACGCCGACGGGTGCCAGCACATGTCGCTTTATGTGTGTCTCGTACGGCTGACCCGTCGCGTGTTCGATCAGCCGACCGAGCAGCAGGTAGTCGACGTTGTAGTACGCGTAGCGCGCGCCGGGATCGAAGTCGAGCGGCAGTGTGAGCGTGTAGCGGATGACATCCGCCGGTCCCACCGGCAGCGGCTTGTTCACGACACGCGACACGTCGCCGACACGTCCGATCGGATCGAACGACTTTTCGCGATCCCAACCCGCGGTGTGATGCAGCAGGTGCCGGATGGTCACGGACCGCAACCGTTCGTCGTGCTTTTCCGGCAGCCACTCTTTCGCCGGCAGGGTTTCAAACACGCGGTCGTTCAATCCGAACGTCGACTGCTCGACGAGCTGCATGACAGCGACCGCCGTCAGCGGCTTCGAAATGCTCGCCAGGCGAAACAACGCATCCGGCGGCACCGGCCGCTGTGCTTCCACATCCGCGAAACCAAATCCGCGCGCGTAGACCAAACGCGAATTCCGTGTGACAGCCAACGCCGCACCGGGTACGCAATGAGTCTGCACGAAGTCCGTCATCAGGGTGTCGAACGGAGCCAGATCCGGATTCGGAATGCCCGTCACCGGGGGCTTGGCGGCGTCGGGTTCGGCACCGGTCGATTCGCTGGCGAACGTTGAATCGCTTCCAAACAGCGGCCACGCAGCCATCCCGCCAACTCCTGCCACGAGGGTGCGCATCGCGATTCGACGGTTGACGTTGTCCGGCATGAGTCGCCCTTTCGTGTGGGGCGACATTGTGCCCGAGTTATCCGCCGAAAAACAATCGGGCCGGGGCAGTCAGACGCTCTGGCTAGCGACGCTACCCGGTCGTCATGATCCGCCGCAACCGGTCTGTCAGCAGGTCGTGTCCGGCCAGAAAGTCGACGCCGATCTCGACCGCGTACAGTGGCGGGCCCGTCCACGCATCGCGCGGGATCTTCACCAAGTCCTTCAGAGTTGTGAGAGCGATTTTGACGGAGGCGGACCGCGCGGCGGCGGCCAATTCATGAAAGTCGGCCGCGTGGTAGTGATGATGATCCGGAAAGCCCCGGAATTCATTCGAGACTCC
>JANMLE010000737.1:0-2444 GCA_031372385.1 Planctomycetota bacterium
GCCAGAGCTCCTGCACCTGACGGGCGGGGAAGCTCCGCATCTCCCACGCCTCGTTGACGCATACCATTTCTTCGTGCGTACCACCGCGATCTGGATGACATTTAACTGCCCGCAGGCGGTAAGCGCGTTTGATCTCGTCGAAGCTTGCACTCGGGCTGACGTTCAGAATCTGGTAGTAGTCAGGCATTGGCTGCTCCCCCCAATCATCTCACGACGGTTGACTTCATCGACAACAAGACCGCTTTCAACGTGCTGATTCTGCGTCTGGTCGTTGCTACGTCAAAGTGAAGCGGTCTAACGGAGCAGAGTTGGAATAGATGCAACTGATTAATTCATGACGACACCGCGAACGAGCAGTACAACATCTTGCCATGCACCATGTGGTCGCGTTTGAACAGTCTCAAATACGAGACCGCACTTTGCCTCGCATGGGAGTAGAGGCTTCAGGTTGTCGATGGCCGCAGCAATTTCGCCCCATATTCTGTGTTCTTGCCCGCGCCGATGATCGTCAACAATGCTAATCTCGAGGTCGACACGAAAGAGAGAAATGTGTGCGTTGACTTTCATGTGCTTGATGTGTTCATGGGGCTGATGCCAAGTGGCAGTTGGTGCCGAAGAACACCACGACAAGAATTCTTCCTCCGTTACATCGCCCGCGTTGGGGCACGCCTCAATGGTTGCCCGACGAAACATTTCATATACGGAATGTGGAGTTGGTACGACATCGGCCATGCGGTATTCCTTGCTGGTTTGGCGGGGTCGCCAGTGGCACACGATTTCCTCAATACTCATTCACCGCCATCGTCGAACTGCTGGAACTTTTTTTCGCTGACTTGGCGGATGCGTCGGTCGGTGACTTCCGGTTAGCGGAAGGCGGGGATATCCACTGGCAGGCCGACTCGCATGAAGAAGCGGGCGAAGGCTTGGGAGAGGTGTTCACGGTAGGGTGGCAGTCGGCGCAGCCGTCGTTGTTGTGTCAGGATTCGTTTGCGGAGGAATGCCAGCGGCAACGCCGAAATGCGGCGGAAATCGACGACGCGGACTTCCGAGGCGGGGGCGTCGAAGAACTCGTTCGAGGCCAGCAAATGAACGCCGGGAAGGTTGCCGCGTCGAGCGTCTTCCAGTCCCCTGTTCGTTGCCAGATGTCCGTTCAATTCAGATTGCCTCCAAACGGCAGCCATCAAGACTTCACTGACTTTTTCGCGACCGAGCACCAAATCGCACGATTGCGACAGCACGATCAGGTCACGCTCTTCCCATTGCAGCTTCCAGCGACCGTCCGGCGTCTCCGTTTCCGTCGCCACTGCGACCGGGCAACTCTCAATGATGTCGCCCTGCTCCAGATCGTTGCCCTCGACGAGGTCGTACCACGGATACCGCTTCGTCATGTCGTTCATGACGCTTTCCTCGCGTGGGGATCTTCCAGCGGAATCGGACGCCCGCGTCCCACAAACTCGGCATCCGCTTCCACGGTTCCGGAGGGGCGCTGCGGCTTGATCTCGATGCAAAAATCCCAGTCGAGAATTTCCGGAGTCTCGTCATTGGGCTTCGAGTCCGCGCCGTGCGACATCGGTGATTTCTCCGTCGAGGCGTTGGCATTCGCATGACTTCGATCTTCCATCACTCGACTCCTTGGATCGGCAACCCAGCCAGCGCACCAAACGCCGATTCTGAAACGTTTCAGGTCATGATCGTGAGAGATTTGTACGACCACCTTCGGAAACGAGTCAATCCGAATGCGAGTCTTGGACGCCACCAGCCCCCCGAGTCTTTCAGTACTCGTTCGCGGCTTCGCCGACTTCGTCGAACTGCTGGAACTTCTTTTCGCTGACCTGACGAATCCGGCGTTCGGTGACTTCCTGCTGGAGCTTGGTGATGGCTTCGTCGATCGGCATGGCACCGAGGTCGCCGTCGATGCGGTCGCGGACGCTGACGTTGTTGTGTTCGACGTCTCGGCCGCCGACGACGAGCTTGTACGGGATCAACTGGACCTGTGCGTCGCGGACCTTGGCGTTGATCTTCGTGCCGCGCAGGTCGGTTCCCACGCGGAAACCGGCGTCGCGGAAGCGGGCTTCGACCTGTCGTGCGTAGTCTTCGAACTTGTCACTGATGGACATCACTCGCACTTGTTCGGGAGCCAGCCAGAGCGGGAACGCGCCGGCGAAGTGTTCGATCAGCATCCCGGTGAACCGCTCCATCGAACCGAACGGTGCGCGGTGGATCATGACCGGGCGATGGGCTTGGTTGTCGGCGCCGATGTATTCCAGCTTGAACCGCTCGGGGAGGTTGAAGTCGAGTTGCACCGTGCCGAGTTGCCATTCGCGGCCGATGCAGTCCCGGACCATGAAGTCGGTCTTGGGACCGTAGAACGCCGCCTCCCCTTCGCACGAAGTGAAGCTCCAGCCCATTTCTTCGAGCACCCGTCGCAGCGTCGCTTCGGCGCG
>JANMLE010000758.1:0-4611 GCA_031372385.1 Planctomycetota bacterium
GGGGGGGGGTCCTATTTGCCGGCGCGCCTAAAATCCGCTTTGTTCCCCCCACATCCCGCCCCCCCCCGCCCCAAAAAACACTCCCGACCCCTTCGCTCACAGCGGAACAAATACCCACGCATCAACAACCATCGTCAACCCCACGTTTTCATCACCCCAGGGCTGCCCCGTCGGGGCGGAAATCCAAAACAGCAGAACTTCAAAACGAGTGAGCGAGGGCGAGCGACAGGAACCGTTCCCTGTCATTCCCTCGCTGGCGCTTCGGGTTACTTGGCCAAACCTCACGCCGCCCGGCTCACCTTCGCATCCGGATTCGTCCCCATTCGCGAGATTCGCGGGCACCTTCTTCACTTCAGATACCGCTTGGGAATCTCCGCCCCCGCGACGTGTTCCAGCCTGCGGATCTTGCACATCTGGTAGACGTTGATGCGGAAGTCGGGACAGGTGCTGACGAGGCAATAGGCGTCCGTCGGTGAGAACCCGTAATCGGTGATCAGCCAGTCCATCAGCATGATCGTCGCCGTTTCGACGGCGACTTCCAGCGGTCGCGAGGCGTGGATCGCGACGATCGAATCGGGCTTGTCGATCCGCATCCACGGGGTCTTGCGGCCCTTGATCAATTCCAGCTTGAGGCGCGTCGTCGCCTTCGTTTCGGCGGCGGTCCCGGTGAACTCGGTGTCCCCCTGGCTCGCATGCACGTCCCCCATGCAGAACAACGCGCCGGGATGAAACACCGGCAGATGAATGCGGTGACCGGGCGCCACGTCGCGGATGTCCAGGTTCCCGCCCCACTCGCCCTGACCGTCCAGACTGGTCGTCACTTCGCGATCGGGGCAGACCCCGAGCGTGCCGATGAACGGCGTGATCGGCCAACTGATCTTGTCGCTGAAATGCAGGGTTCCATCGCGCGTCGTGCCGCTGGGACCGGGCGTGTGCTGGAAGATCTTCGTCGTGTACTCGCCGGACAACTCGGGCCAGCGCGTCGATTCGCCGAGCGGTCCGCGTCGGGGACCGGTCGCGATCCACGAGTAATCGTCGACGAGGATCTCTTCGATCGACACGACCAGCGTGTCACCCCGTTCGGCCCCTGCGACGTGGATTGGTCCCGCGATCGGATTGGCCAGCGCCGGCATGCGGTCGAACCCCGGCCGCTTTCCCGGAATCGCTTTGTCGGATGCCGACTTGAAGAACCCCGTGCTGGCATCGTACGTCTCGATCTCGACGGTTTCGCCCGGCTGAATCCGCAGCAGCGGTTCGTCACGAAAATCAAAGGCGTACTTGCGGGCTTGTTCGCGATCGATGCGCTGCATGGTGGCGGGCTCCGAAAAGAAGGACCAGTTCACTGCGCGGCACGATAGCCACGTAGGACAGGTTTTTAACCTGTCAGTCCCCGAATCCGTAGCCTAACTCTCTGAATCGGGAGATTCCGCAGTCGACAATCAATCTCTGCCCTGTCGAGGCCAAGTCGCGCGACCAGGAGAGTCGAACGATGGCACCGGACAGGTAGGAAACCTGTCCTACGTGGAGCCCCGGCCACTGACACTGTATCTTGCTCGACAATTCGTCCCACTCACTTTTGGAGACTTCGCCATGATTCGCCTGATCGCCGTCTGCTTGTGCCTGTTCACGACCTCGCGCCTGTTCGCCGGTGTTGCTGATGGCCGGCTCGACAT
Source organism: Planctomycetota bacterium (assembly GCA_031372385.1). Classification (GTDB taxonomy): domain Bacteria; phylum Planctomycetota; class Planctomycetia; order Planctomycetales; family Planctomycetaceae; genus Schlesneria. The sequence goes on from JANMLE010000758.1 coordinate 1,674, forward strand.
TTACTTCATCGACGTCGAAGGGGGCGCGGCGACGTTGCTGGTCACTCCGGCGGGCGAATCGCTGCTCATCGATTCAGGCTACCCCGACAACGGCGGCCGTGACCGGGATCGGATCTTGAATGTCATCCAGAAGGTGGCGAAGCTCGATCATCTGGACCATGCGTCGGTGTCGCACTGGCACCTGGACCACTATGGCAACCACGCGGCGCTGGCGGACAAGATCAAGATCAACAACTTCTGGGACCGCGGCATTCCCGATTCGTTGCCAGAAGACGGCAAGTTCGGCGAGCGGATCGCGCTGTACCGCGCCGCGACGCAAAACCAGAGCAAGGCGGTGAAGGCCGGCGACACATTCACCCTGGATTCGCCGGGGACTCCGCTGCAACTCAAGATCGTGACCGCCAGCGGGGAAGTCATTCCGAACGAGGGGCCGGCGAATCCGCATGCGGCTCTGCACAAGCCGCAGGCCGACGATCCGTCGGACAATGCGAAGAGCGTCAGCGTGCTGTTCACGTTCGGCAAGTTCCGGTTCCTCACCTGCGGCGACCTGACGTGGAACACCGAAGCCAAGCTGATGACCCCCAATAATCCGATCGGCCAGGTCGACCTGTTCATGGTCACGCATCACGGACTGAACGTGAGCAACAACCCGGCGCTGGTCCTGGCTCTCGATCCGCGCGTCGCCGTGACCTGCAACGGTCCGACCAAGGGGGGCGCGCCCGAGACCATCGCCACGCTGAAGAAGGTCAAGTCGTTGCAGGCGATGTATCAACTGCACCGCAACATCAAGCTCGCCGACAACGAACAGGCCCCCGTGGAAAACATCGCCAACCAGGATGACACCAATGCCTGCAAGGGCATCTGGATCAAGGCGTCGGTCGCGAAGGATGGCAACAGCTACACAGTGCAGATCGGGGCTGACGGCAAGCCGCGCACGTTTGAAACACGGTAACGAAACCAATCCAGCCGTCAGCTTTCAGCCGGTCAGCCATCGGTCAAACGATGCTGCTCTGCCTCTTGGAAGCTGACGGCGGACCGCTGAAAGCGTCCCCCTCATGTCTCTTCTGATCGGCATGGACGAAGCGGGACTCGGGCCAAACCTGGGTCCGTTCGTCGTCGCCGTGACGGTGTGGGAAGTCCCCGGTCCGCCGGGCGACTTCGATTTCTGGACGGCCTTCGACACCGTGCTGACCCGCGCGCCGACGTCGTGCGATCCGCGGCTGCATGTCGCGGATTCCAAGCAGGTGTTTCAACCGCACCGGGGGCTCGCGGCTCTGGAGCGGGGAGTCTGGTCCGCGCTGCATCTGTGCGGCATTCCGGGGGCAACATTCGGTTCGCTCTGTCAGGCGTTGTCGAGTTCCGCGCCGGCAACAACTGCGCGGGACTGCGGCGATGAAAACATATCTGACGCGCGAGTGGACCGCCGTCGACAATCTCTCTTCGGCGATGACGAACTGTCGGCCGCGCGATCTCCGACGGAGACGACCTGCACCAGCGACGACCACGAACGGCTCCCGTGGTACGACGGCGAAGAACTCGCGCTGCCGGTCGAATCGAACGATCTCAATCTCGTCGCCCCCTGGCAACAGGCGTGCGAACGGCTCGGTGTGCGACTGGTGGCGATCCGCGCCGATGTCGTCGAGCCGTTGCGGTTCAACCGGCTGGTCCGGCGCTACGACAACAAGGCGCAGGCGACCTCGCGCCTGGCGATGAACCTGCTCCACAGCGTCTGGCAACCGGACAACGAGGAGACACTCATCGTCGCCGACAAGCATGGCGGCCGGAACCGGTACGACTCACTGTTGTCCGAAACCTTCGGCCAGCCGGTCGAGTGTCTGACGGAGGGAGCCGACCAGAGCGTCTATCGACTCGGCCGCGGCGAAGTGCGGTTCCAGCCGCGCGCGGAGAGTCACGGCCCGGTGGCGCTGGCCTCGATGACCGCGAAGTATCTCCGCGAGTTGGCGATGCACCAGTTCAACCGCTTCTGGCAGGCCCGCCTCCCCGACCTGAAGCCAACCCAGGGCTATCCCGTCGACGCGAAACGTTTTCGTGACGCCATCGCCGCAGAACAACGCCGCCTGGACATCCCCGACGATCTCCTGTGGCGTGAGCGGTAGCCCGGAGATTCATGAGGAACCACGAAACACACGAAAAACACGAAAGTGAAGAGAGTTGTGGACAGTGCATCGCAAGACGTCGCGAGTCGCTCTATTGAGGTCGCTTGGGATCAGACCTCTCGTCTCATCTTCTCTTCTTCACTTTCGTGTCTTTCGTATATTTCGTGGTTCAACTCCTGATTTCACCGGCGTAGGACTCGGTCTTCATTCGCGCCACTTCGCGTCGATTCGCGGGCGACGTCTTACGCCCACATGCGGCCGATCTTTTTGCGGATGTCGGATGTGGTCACGCCGGTCGCCGGATTCTGTTCGATCTGGCCGGCGATGGCGCGGTCGGGGGTGACGCTTTCGAAGAGCGGCAGCAGTTCGTCCGGGATGAAGCGGGTGCGCTGCGAGTACGAATGGTGGTCGCTCTTGTGGTGCGCGTGGAAGTAATAGCGCTGCGGGTGCATCACATGCAGGCTCGACTTCGCCCGCGTCAACGCGACGTAGAACAGGCGGCGTTCCTCTTCGATCTCCGCATCCGAACCGGTCGCCATGTCGGAGGGAATGTTGCCATCTGCGGCGTGCAGCACGAAGACCGATTCCCATTCCAGACCCTTCGCCGAATGGATGGTGCTCAGCGTGAGCCAGTCCTCATCGAGCAAGGGATCGGCCGCGAAATCCTGCGTGGAACTGGGCGGGTCGAGAGTCACGTCGTTCAGGAACTGCGACCGGGACTCGAAGCGTGTGGCCATCAGTTCGAGTTGTTCCAAGTCGCGCATCCGCACGAAGGCGTCGTCGTACTTCTGTTCGAGCAGCGGCGCGTAGAACGTGCGGAC
>JANMLE010000820.1:0-12933 GCA_031372385.1 Planctomycetota bacterium
GAGCATCCCGCGCCGCTTGAGGTCTCTGAGTAACGCGGCCATCGGCTGGTCGATGTCCTTGGCCAGCTTCTTCACCGCGTTGTTGTGGTCGTTGTGAGTGTCCCACGGCTGGCCGTCGCCGTAGTAGACCTGCGTGAACCGCACGCCTCGTTCGGCCAGACGCCTCGCCAGCAGACAGCCGTTTGCGAAGTGACTCGATCCGTATTCCTCGCGGATGTGTTTCGGTTCGTGGTTCAGATCGAAGGCTTCGGTCGCGGCGAACTGCATGCGGAACGCCGTCTCCATCGCCGTGATGCGCGATTCGAGTTGCTTGTCCTCGCTCCGCTCCTTTAGATGCTGACCGTTGAGCGCCCGCATCAGTTCGAGTTGCCGCTGCTGCTCATCGACCGGCAGGCTGGCGTTGCGCAGATACGGGATGAGCTTCTGCGGGTCGAGGTTCGAGTGATTGATGTACGTCCCCTGATGCTCCCCCGGCAGGAAGGCACTGGTCCACAGGATCGAGAACCGAACCGGACGGCCCGGACAGAGGACGACGTAGCCCGGCAGACTCTCGTTCTCGGTCCCCAGGCCATACGAAAACCACGAGCCCATGCTGGGTCGAGTCGGCACGATCGTGCCATTGTTCATCAGCAGCAGAGCCGGACCGTGATTGGGGTTGTCGGTGTAGACGGACCTCAGCACGCAGACGTCGTCGATGCACTCGGCAAAGTGCGGCAGCAGTTCGCTGACCGCCACACCGCTCTCGCCATGCGGCGCGAACTGAAACGGAGACGGCAACAGCCCGGCGGTCTTGCGCTCCGTCCGAAACGAATCGAGCTCCGCCGGTCGCTGCCCTTCAAACTTCACAACGCCCGGCTTCGGGTCCAGGAAGTCGGGACCAAACGGCCCACCGTTCATGAAGAGCTGGATGACCCGCTTCGCGCGCGGAGCCACATGCGCCGCGAGTTCCTTCGCCGATGCCTGGTTCAACAGGCCAGCCAGTCCAACGGAACCGAAGCCGCCTCCCAAGGATTGGAGCATGTGGCGGCGAGAAAGCGAAAGCGACATGTTTCATCTCCGCCACCGGGCTGGCCCCGGTGGGATCAGGCTTTTGCACTACTACTGCAATTGGATCTGTACTCACGAGTAGTGCAGAAGCCGTTGAACCACCGGGACAAGCCCGGTGGCGTTTTGGTCGGGGACCGTCAGTCTATGAACAGGAACTCGTTCAGCCCGAGCAGCGACTTCACGTAGGACCGCCAGCGTTCGGGAGAGGCCGGAGTCAGGAAGGCGGTTCCGATGCGCCGTTCGTCATCGCTGGGAAGCCGCTGGAACAGGCGTTGGTAGATGGTCGTCATCCTCTCGTCCATCGAACCGTCTGCCAGGCCGGCGGCGATCGCCGTGGCTTGAGTCTCCACAAACGTGCTGTTCATAACAAACAGTTGTTGCAGCGGTGTGGTCGTGAGGTCGCGCGCGGGACTGTGTGAAGTAGGCGGAGGGAAATCGAACGTGCGGAGCATGTCGTGCTGCTCTTCTCGGCCGATCTTGCCATAGAGCGTGCGGCGGCGGTTCGTCGGGAGATCGAGGTTGAGTGCCGGGCCGCTGATCGCGTCGTTGAGGTTCCCCGCCACGTCCAGCATCGCATCGCGCCACGGTTCGATGTCGAGCCGGCAGTGGTTCATGCGCCACAGAAGATGATTGTCGGGATCGAGGGCGAGCGCGGAACTTGGAGCGGGGAGTGCGGAGCGAGTCACGCTGCTCGATTGCCGGTACGTGGCCGACGTAACGAGTTGGCGATGCAGCCGCTTGACTGACCAGCTTCCTGTCCCCTCGTCCCGGCTTTGCGGGGATCGGGTGAGGGATTCTTCTCCTGTCCCCTCTCCCCCCGCCTTGGGGGGGAGAGGGTTAGGGTGAGGGGGGCGTTCTGCGGCTGTTTCACTTGGCGAAGTCGTCTCCCCGTTCGGCCCCCTCACCCGAGCCCTCTCCCCCGAAGACGGGGGAGAGGGGACAAAGCCAGAGACCAACTCACCGCTCAGCCAATCGAGCAACTCGGGATGGCTTGGCCGTTCGCCCTGCTGGCCGAAGTCGCTGGGAGTTCTCACCAAACCGCGGCCGAAGTGGTGCGACCAGATTCGGTTCACGATGACTCGCGCGGTGAGAGCCTGTGCCTCGTGGATGATGGCGTCGGCAAGCTCACCTCGTCCGCTGCCGTGCTGGAAGCGGCGCGGTTGCTCGGATGCGACTGATCCGGAGTCGCCCGTAGGATGGACGCCTCGTCCGTCCGTCAAAGCGGTGTCTCGGACGGACGAGGCGTCCATCCTACGGGCATTGCCTCCGCGGTGTGAAAAGAGTTCGAGGAACCGGCGCGGCACGATGTCGCCGGGGTTGCTCGGGTTGCCGCGACGGAAGACGGGGAGATCGCGCGGCTGGCGTTTGCGGATGTCGAGCTTCGTCGCGTCCGGTCCATCGGGCATCACGAAGACGCTCGCCTCTTCGATCGTGGGTGCCATCGACGAGTCGATCTGCGGCGTCGCGGCGCGGATGTCGGCGATCTGCTGCTCGATCTTTTTGGCCTCTTCCGACTCCTTGTCCTTGACCTTCTTGAGGCTCTCCTTGAGCGAGTCGACTTTGCGGCGGGCCTCGCGCACTTGCTCGGCCAGCGGCGATGGCAGCAGTGGTCGGTCGGAGAGATCGGTGCTGGCGAAAACTCCCGCCAGCGCGTAGTAGTCGCGCGTCGTGATCGGATCGAACTTGTGATCGTGGCAGCGGGCACAGGCCACCGTCAGACCGAGAAACGTGCGCGAGACCGCGTCGAGCCGCTCGTCCCACTCGTCGGCCACGATGACCTCGATGACCGACGGTGCGAGCTTGAGTTCCTTCCAATACTGCGGGCTCAGCCCCACAAAGCCGAGCGCGGCGTAGTCCTCGGGCGCCGTGTCCGGCATCACATCCGCAGACAATTGCAGTTTGACGAACTCGTCATACGGCCGGTCCTCGTTGAAGGCCCGCACGACCCAGTCGCGATAGAGCCACGCCTGCTCGGTCGTCTTCTGCCAGTCGGGCGTGTCGTCCACGTAGCGGGCCAGATCGAGCCAATACCTCGCCCACCGCTCGCCGAAGTGAGGCGACGCGAGCAGCCGATCGACGAGCCGTTCGTAAGCATCAGGCCGTTCGTCGGCGTGGAACTCGGCCACCTCGTCGGGACTCGGTGGGAGACCGATCAGATCGAAGGCCAGCCGCCGAATGAGCGTCCGCTTGTCGGCAGTCGTGGATGGCGCGAGACCGTTCTCGTGAAGCTTGGCGATGATGAACGAGTCAATGGGAGTGACGATTGCAGATTGGCGATTGCCGATTGTAGGCACCGCGGCAACGTCGCGGGTTTTCTCTTCACCTTCCGTCCGCACTCCAAACTCCACACTCCGCACCTCCGGAATGTCGACACGCCCCAATGGCCGGACCGACCAGAACTGCCGTGCGACAGCCCAGTCGATCTGCTTCGCTTTCTTGGCGATGTCTTGGCCGTACTCCGGGACGAACGCACCGTCGCGCACCCATTTGGAGAGCAATTCGATCTCGGCGTCGGCCAGCTTTCCATCGGGCGGCATTTGCAGTTTGGGATCGAGATACCGGACCGCCTTGATCAGCAGACTTTCGTCCGGTTTTCCCGCGACCAACACCGGGCCGCGGGTTCCTCCCGCCAGGAGTGACGCACGATTGTCGAGCGCCAGGTGGCCGCTTTCATCGGACTTCTCAGAGGAATGGCATTCGTCGCAGCGTTGGATCAGCAGCGGACGGATCTTCTTCTCGAAGAATTCGGTCGCCGCCTGACGATCAACCCCGGCCGGCACGACCGGCTCGATTGGCTCCGCCCCCACACACAAACGGGGGAGAACGGCACAAACCATCCCCAACGCAATCGCCAGTCGTCTCATGCTGTGCTCCGCAGAATGCCGCTTCGATGACGGCGAATTTTAACGTACGTCTGCTGTGAAGTCAGGTCGTTGTGCAATGCTGACGCCGGGCCGCATCCATTTGCCGGCAGGTGGCACACGCGCCCCGCCAACGGCGACGATGACTTTCAAAACTGTGAGCCGCGTAGGGAGCACGTGGCGCGCGAGGCTGGTTACAATGCCCTTGGTCCCGCGTTCGGTTGGCCCGTGCTCAAGGTGTACATCATGAATTACCTGCTCATTGTCGACGACTCGCCGGTGGATGCCCATCTGGCCCGCAGCCTGCTGGAAAAGCAGTTTCACGAACGGATCAAGTTCGCCGCGAACGGTTGGGAGGCGCTCGAGCAGATCGAGGAACAACTGCCGCTGATTGTCATCACCGACTTGCAGATGCCCGAGTTGGACGGCTTGCAGTTGACCGAGCGGATTCACCAGCGGTTTCCCACGGTCCCCGTGCTGCTGATGACGGCCAACGGGAGCGAGGACATCGCGGCCGAGGCGCTCGCCCGCGGGGCGGTCGATTTCGTCCCGAAATCGCTGCTTTCCTCCGAACTGTGCCACGCGGTTTCCAGCGTCCTGGCGATGTCGAGCGGCGGACCGCGCGATCAGTCCGTCCAGCGGTTCCTGCGCCATGAGGAACTTCGATTCGACCTGGAGAACGATCCGGCTCTGATCGTGCCGCTGGTTTCCCATTTGCAGGATGCGGCACTGCACATCGGACTGGTGGGAGACACGCAGCGAATGCGGTTGGCGAAGGCACTGACCGAAGCCCTGCGCAATGCGATGTTTCACGGGAACCTGGATTTGACGGCGGAAGAATGGAGTGCGGTCCGTACCGATCCCGCCGCGGCGGAAATTGTGCAGCGGCGATTGCAGAACCCCGAATACGCGCGGCGTCAGGTCGTCGTGACGGCCGACATCTCGCCGTACTTCGGACAGTTCTCGATCCGTGACGAGGGACCGGGTTTCGACACGAGTTCGATCCCGAACCTGTCCCGCGATCCGTCACAACTGGCCAGCAGCCAGCGCCGCGGCCTGGTCCTGATCCAGGCGTTCTGCGACGACGTCTACTTCAACAGCCGGGGAAACGAAATCACCCTGACCAAATGCCGGTGTGCCGAGACGCCGGCACCGCCGGCTTGAGCGGCCAACGTGGTGAGGATCGGCGCATCAATGACTGTCGTAGCACGGACGCCTCGTCCGTGCGGCCCCTTTCCAATGTTGGCCCCGTTTTGCAGCACGGACGTGGCCTCCGTGCTAGGGGTGACTTTCGCCAAAGTGCGACAGTTACTGATGCGCCGATCCTAAGCCTTCGTTGCCTCTGTTCCCTTCTGTTCAAGTCTCTTTCGAGACTTGAATACCGCGCAGCCCGATGAAGTAGCCTGCCGCCGACCAGTTGCGAAACCAACGCTGCAGGTCGGAGGCGAGTTCATCCACGGTGCCGGCGTAGTTCGCGACCGCGTGTTCCAATGCGTCGCCGATCCCCCTGCCCTCCAGCAGCGCAGTCAACACGATGAATTCGTGTTCACCGAGTTCCACGCGGCGCACTATGTATTCCCGCCGGGTGATCGCCAGCCGCGTGGGCCGGGCTGTCGGAACTTCGGGTTGCTGCTGGTGTCGGACCGCGGTCGCGTAGTCATGCACGGGGAAGCGGAACGGGGCCAGACGCACGCACGGCGCGGGGATCATCCGTGCGGCGAGCCACTGTTCGGGCGACAGGCCGCGCACATCGTCCGGTTGCAGCATCGGCTGACCCTCGATGCCCGGACCGTCGAACACTTCGCCGTAGATTCGTTCCAGCCGCGCCAGATCGATCAGGAAGTCGGCCCAATCGGGTGCGCCGTCTTCGTGCTGATTCGCCGGCCGACTGCGCGCCAGGTACTCCGGGAACGACCTGCCGAGATCGGCGAGCGTGTAGCTGCTCGGAGGATGCTCTTCCAAGTAACCGCTCGCCAGACCGACGAACACCTCTTCACCGAGGGCCTGAACCAACGCCGGGTACTCGCCGATCAACACCTCCAGCAACCGGGCCTGGTAGGCGTTCGAGTAAACCTCCAACCGCTCGATGCTGGTCTGAGAATTTGATCGGCAGATCATCTCGTTGACGCGATCCGCCGTCAGTACGACTTCGTCCTGTGCCGCCGGCGATTCAATCCCCGCCTCGACGCCGCCGGGATGGACGATCACTGATTGCAGCCAGCGTTGAAGAACGTCGATGTTGGGAGGAACCGGCACTGTCATCACTCGACCTCCGCGAAGATCGCCGACGCCGGATGCGGGACGGTGGCGTGCGACGAGTGGTGGTCGAGCGTCGCCTCGTTCAATTGCGGATCGTTTTGTCGATCGTTCCGCGGCGCAATCGATGGAACCAGCGCGGCGGACATGTAGTCGCGGGCCTTCAGCACTTCCGCGTGGACGACCGGAAACGGCGGGATCTTCGCGTCCCATTCCAGCAGCGTCGAAGCACCGCCCGTCCGCCGGTGGGCGTGGCGATACAACTCCCAGACCGGATCGATGACGTGGCCGTCGTGCGTGTCGATCAGGTGCGTCCCCAGATTCGTGTGTCCGGCCAGATGGAACTGGACCACCCGTTCCGCCGGGATCGCATCGAGATACTCGACCGGGTCGAAGTCATGATTGATCGCCGACACGTAGACGTTGTTGACGTCGAGCAGCAGTCCGCAATCGGCGTCCTCCGCCAGCCGCGCGACGAATTCCCATTCGGGCATCGTCGATGCGGCGAACGTCACGTAACTGCTGGGGTTTTCGAGCACGAGCGGGCGTTCGAGCAGATCCTGCACGATCCGAACCCGCTCGACGACATGCCGCAGCGACTGTTCGTTGTACGGCATCGGCAGCAGGTCGTGAGTGTTCCGCCCGGCGACGCCCGTCCAGCAGATGTGGTCCGAAACCCATTCGGCCCGCACGGCATCCGCTAGGTCTTTCAGCTTCCGCAGGTAGTCCCGATTGAGCGGATCGGTGCTGCCGATCGACATCGAGACGCCGTGCATCACGATCCGGTACCGTTCGGCAAGCTGGTCGAGAACATGCCGCGGCCTGCCGCGCGAATCCATGAAGTTCTCGGAAATGATCTCGAACCAGTCGACGTCCGGCTGATGTTCCAGCAGGTGCGGAAAGTGAACGGTCCGCAGCCCGACGCCGAGCCCGAGATTTGGATGACCAAGACGGGGCAACGGCATTGTGTACTCGTCCGTGATGCGGGTGAAAACGAAGTGATGACAAACTGGATTCCAGCGGAGCGCATGACGCTCGTGCGCCGAGAAGCAGGATACCAATCATTTCATTCCCGTTGGCCTTATTTTGGGTCGCCGCCATTCGTGTTGAAAACAGAAGATGAGACTTTCGGTCAGCCATTTCGGCGGGGTCGGGAGACCCACGCCGAAATGGCCGACAACACATTTCGCGGAGAGCCGTTCTTTTCTTGGGCTTGGCTCCATTACAAAACATTCCTGACAAACGTCTGCCACACGACTTGGACTGACCCCGTCCCTTTTCGAAAATCGGCGGCGTTCGCACGCGGCATCGTCTGAATGATACTGATCCGTGATGGTCGGCTTGCTGATACGCATGGCATTTCCAACAACACCGATTTGGCGCGCCGAATCCCGCATCACTCAAAATCGTCGCGGCATTGTTGCACAATTGTTTCGTCGGTGGATAATCACGCACAGTTGTCGTCTTGTCAGGAACCAAACCACGAGCCCCTTCGCGGAAGGAGCCAGTTGGGACCGCAGGACGTGCTTCATACAAGGGGACTCAGCGATGGCGATCAACTATCTACCCAACGATCCACTGGCAAAAAGCTCGGCTCCGATGGTGGCGACCCCGCCACACCCCAAGCGCGCGGCCGGCCGCGGCGACTTGATTTTTTCAACCCCGAGTCCGGCAGAGAAAGAATTCAAGCCGGGGACTCCCGAGTTTCTGTTCTGGCAAAGCCGTGAAGCCGGGTTGCGGGCGATTGACACATGGGAGGTGCTCACGGGGAATTTCACGTCGTGGCAGGCGGCGCAAAAGATCCCGTTGCACGCTGACGCGGGGGAGGATCTCAACGCGTTCTATGATCGGGCGAGTCTGAGTTTCTTTCATCAAAAGGTCGGCACGAAGACCTACTTCTCCGGAGCCAGCACGGATGTCGTCGCGCACGAAGCGGGACACGGTTTTCTGGACTCGATCCGCCCGGATTTCTGGGATTCGTTTCTGTTCGAGGTGAACTCGTTCCACGAAGCCTTCGGCGACTGTACGGCGATCCTGACGGCGCTCTTCGATCCCGGGATTCGAAAGACCGTGTTGAGCAAGGTCGCGACGAAGAACTTTGTGGAAGGGACGGCCGAGGAGCTTTCGGCCGCGATCAAGAAGGCGATTCCCGGACACAACGCCGGCACACCGCGTCGCGCTCGGAACAAATACCAGTGGGCTCCGCCGGAAACGCTCCCCGCTGACGGGGGTCCGGGCGTGCTGATTCAGGAGATTCACAGCTTCTGCCAGATCTTTACCGGCTGCTTCTACGATCTGGTGGTGAATCTGTTTCAAGGCACAGCGGGCAAGAAAGAGGCGGATCTATTGGACGCCGCCACTCTGGCCGGAAAGCTGCTCGTGAAGGCCGCGACTCAGACGCCGCAGAAGTCCCGCTTCTTCCAGGAGGTCGGACGCACGATGACGCTGATCGACCAGCAGGAAAACGCCGGCAAGAATCACGAGGCGATTCGGTTGGCGTTTGATCGACACGGGATTGCCCTGGGTTCCAATGCGATGCTGGCCCCCGTCTCCACGCTGGCGGGATCGGCACCGACGATCACCACCCGCGCGGCCTCGATCACCGCGGCCACGCAGAAAGATCTGCGCGGGCGGTTGGACGCGGACAGCGGGGCTCGAATCGAGACTTCGCCCGCGACCATCGCCGGCACGAACGTGGCTGCCAGCGTGCATTACCGCGAAGTGTCGTTGGACGCCTGCAGCGAGAAGCTGAAGGGCGTTGTGGCCCAAGCGCCCGAGACCGTGCTGCTCGGTGCGATGCACGGTCGTGCTGCGGTGCTGGGCTCAATGCCGCAGGCGGCGACGACTCAGGACGACGTCGAGTCCTTCGTGCGGTCGCTCGTCAAGCACGGTGCGATCCAGTTTGGAGCCCCGCGGGCAACACGAGGTATCGTGGCTGCGGCTGCGGCTCCGGTGGCAATGCCGTCGACGGTGACGCACATGATCAAAGAGGTGAACGGTCAAAAGGTTCTCATCCGCGTTCGCTTTGCCTGCGGCTGTCGCATGTAGCCGAGGATGGTTGTGCGTGTTCACCAGGGTTCAGCCTGCATGACGATGAATGACTGAAGAGGCCGGCCTGAATTGGGCCGGCCTCTTCGCATTTTATGACCGGCGGTTCGGCACGCGGGCTACCGCGCCGTGAAGCATCGACGAATGAGGCGGCGGCGCCCTTGTCCATCCTCGGTCACTTCGTGCGTGGCTCGAATCCCCTTTGCCCCCGGCAGCGTGACCTGCCGATTGCGCACCAGGCTGGTCACGAAAGTCCGCACTCCCGAGACCTCTTCCTTGTCAGGCGGCTGCACGGTCGCTTCGGCAATGCGACCATCCTTGGCCCATTTCACATCGACCGTCGTCGGAACCTCGACAAACACACCGTCCAGTGGTCCCAAGTCCGAACCCTTCAGCGCCAGAAGCTGCTGGGCACATCCGCGCGTGCGGGAGCCCTCCGCCGTGTCGGTCATCCGGAAATTCGTGATTCCGTGCCGGGCCGACAGAAACACATTGGCGGCGAGTTCGCGATTGGCCGGGCTGCCGGGTCCAACAAGTCCGGCAATGATTCCGGGCGCATCGATCCACTCGGCGAATGATGGCTGAATGCCGGCCGCGCCCCCGAAGCGCAGGATCGACATGCCGAGCAACCGACAGGCTGCGAGATGCTCCGGGGTCTCCGTCACGAACAGGCATTCGCCCAGAGTCGCTCCGGTGCCCGAGCGCTTGATCGCGAGTTGGAAGATCTTTTGATCCGGCTTGAAGACACCGGCGCGAGACGACAGTGTCACATGCGATTTGAACGGACTGAAGAACTCAGACAACCCTGCGTCACTCACAATCTGTTCAAACTCCTTCTCCAATCGGCGGATCTTGGCCGCGGTCACCGGCGCGTGCGGCATCTTGAAATCGGAAACAATTCCAAGCGTCAACCGTTCACCGTCGCCGGATTCGAATTGGGAGATCGCCGCAAGTGCTTCCTTGACGTGCGGCTGGGGGGCCAGCCCGTTCAGGAGCGTCTCACCCGTGTCGAATAGGACAAGTCGGATCATGTTGAACCCTCCCCATTGTTTCGTCGTGGCCGGGATGAGACCCGGTCAGGAATGGATGTCAAATGTGAATTATGGTTGCGCCGTCCGTCGCGGGTCAAAAGTGCTGATTACACGCCAATTCTCAAACTCCAGGTGATCTGAGCCGCCGGAGTTGACGCGACCGAACTCCGCGGGCATTGTGACCTGTGGATACGAGTCCCTCAACCATCACTCTTGGATCGCCAACGCATTCGACATGGACAATCTTCTCACCGGCCTTCACCAGTTTCACTCGCAGGTCTTCGGGCGCGAGCGTGAGTTCTTTTCTAAGCTCGCCGCCGGACAGAACCCGAGTGCGCTGTTCATCGGCTGTTCCGATTCACGGGTCGACCCGTCGATCATCACACAGGCCGGAATGGGCGAACTGTTCGTGATGCGCAATGCCGGCAACATCGTCCCCTGTTACGGGGCGTCGAACGGGGGCGAGCCAGCAACCATCGAGTACGCGGTGGCCGCGCTCGGCGTGAAGGACATCGTCGTCTGCGGACATTCGGGATGCGGGGCGATCCAGGCGATGCTCGCCCCGGAGAAGATGGAGAAACTGCCGCTGGTCAGGAGCTGGCTGAACCACGCCGAAGCGACGCGGCAAATCATCGTCGAGAACTATCCCCACCTGACCGGCGAGGCCCAGTTGGCGACGGCCGTCAGCGAACATGTGCTGGTTCAAATCGAACACCTGCAAACGCATCCCGCCGTCGCCGTCCGGTTGCAGCGCGGCGAGTTGACGCTGCATGCCTGGGTCTATCAGATGCAAACCGGCGAAGTTCTGGCGTATGACTCCGAAGACGGCAAGTTCACCGCACTGACGAATCTGCCTCGGGAACAGGCGGGCAAGCGCAAGGTCGGCAATCCCCGACAAGCAAGGAAAAAATGACGGACCATCCCCTCCTGGGCGCGCACTTCGAACGGCCGCGCCGACAGATCGAACGCGAGTTCGGCGTCCCCGTGCCGGGTGACATCGTCCCCCCCGATCAATGGACGACTACGGCCATCAAAAAACTGCCGCCGCCGGGGCCGCTCGATTTCGCGCAGATCTTCGGCCACACGGCACCGGTAATGCTCGACATCGGCTGTGGCAACGCCCGCTCGACGCTGGCTTCCGCCGTTTGGCGACACGATGTCGACCACTTCGCGACCGACGTGCTGCCGATGGTCATCCGCTACGCCACGCGACGCGCCAATCAACGCGGTCTGAAGAACGTGCGGTTCGCGGTGATCGGCGGACGCGAACTGCTGGTGGACTACATCGCACCGCACAGCATCGCCGAGATTCACGTCTATCACCCGCAGCCGTATTACGATGCCAAGCAGCTTCACAAGCGGCTGATCACCCCCGAGTTCATCGCGCTGGTCCACCGCGCACTGGTCCCCGGCGGACTGTTCGTGCTGCAGACCGACAACCCCGGCTATTGGAAGTACATGCAGGAGATCGTCCCGCTGTTCTTCGATTTCACGGAGCTTCCCGGCAAATGGCCCGACTCACCCAAAGGCCGCACACGGCGCGAGATCATCGCGCTGCGACAGGGCCTACCGGTCTTCCGCGGCACGGGCCATCCGCGCGTGGACATCGCCGCCGCCGATGTCCTGAAGCGCGCTGAATCACTCCCGCCACCAAACTTCGACGCCGACCGCAAGCTGAAGGAACTCGACAAGCTGGAACACCAGCCCGACACCAACGACAAACCGCGCCGAGGCGGCAAACGCCGCTGATGGATTCCGTTTGAATTGATTCAATCTCAAATCCAGTAGTTCCAGGTTCGCACCGTAGCTGAACTCGCAAGAGTTCAGAGGGTTGCCACATTCGGCTGAATTCTTGCGAATTCAGCTACGGTGAACAGCGAACATGGGATTACGGAGATTTCAAACCTCAAATCTTGTTCTTTACTCCCGGAAGGAACCCACGTGCGACACATACTGCTGACCTCGTTGACCGGCCTGATGTTCACCGCCGTTGCGGCATCGCTCGAAGCCGCGCCGCCCATTCCCGATTCGGTCGTGTGGCAGGAGGCGATCGAATACTCGAACCCCGGCGATGAGCACTTGCAGCTCAACCTCGCGCGACCGAAGACCGGCGACGGGCCGTTTCCCGCGATCCTCTGCATCCACGGTGGAGGCTTTCGCGCCGGCAAGCGCGAGAGCTACGACGCCCTCTGTGTCAAACTTGCCGAGCGAGGTTACGTCGCCGCGACCATGACCTATCGTCTCGCCCCGAAGCATCCGTTCCCGGCGGCTGTTCACGACACGAAGGCCGCCGTCCGCTGGCTGCGAGCCAACGCCGCGACCTACAAGATCGACCCGACCCGCATCGGCACGACGGGCGGTTCGGCGGGAGGCCACCTCGCGCAGTTCCTCGCGGTCACGGCCAACGTCCCGCAGTTCGAGGGAACCGGCGGCAACCCGAACCAGTCGAGCTCCGTCGCGTGCGTCGTGAACGTCTACGGCCCGAGCGACTTCACCAAGTCCTACGGCAAAAGCGTGGACGCCCACGAAGTCCTGCCCCTCTGGTTCGGAGGCAACCTCGACACGAAGCGCGATCTCCACATCCAGGGCAGCCCGCTCTACTGGGTCACGCCGAACTCAGCCCCCACGCTCTGCATCCACGGCACCGAGGACAAGTACGTCGCCCACGAACAGGCGGTCTGGCTGGTCGA